>NZ_JAKQYH010000070.1:0-225418 GCF_022343545.1 Streptomyces arenae | reverse complement strand
GCCGCCCGGTTCCTCGGGCGGCGGCCGGCCGCCGCCCGGCGCCGCTCCGCCCGGCCCGGTGCCGCCGGAGGTGCCGCCGGGGCCGCGGCCGGGGCGATCCGGGGCAGTTCGCGCGTCTCGTCGTAGGCGTTGAGCCAGCCGTGCGCGGACGCCGGGTCCCCGTACTCCGCGTACTCCGGGGCCGGTCCGGCCTGGGTCTGGTAGACGCTCGGCGCCCCGGTCTCGTCGTCCTCGGCAGGTCTCGGCATGGACGCGGATTCTAGGGAGGGGAAGGGCCTTTGAGACAGCTACCGGCGATAACAGGCCAAATCGCCAGGGCCCGGAACCGTCCCACGCGTCCCTCGTCCGTGTCTCACGTGGTGGGAAACACGGCACGGCGGGCGTTACCGGGCCGTAAGCTCACCGGCATGCAGGTGATCCAGTCGACCAAGCTCGCCAATGTCTGTTACGAGATCCGGGGCCCGGTTCTCGAGGAGGCGATGCGGCTCGAGGCGGCGGGGCACCGCATCCTCAAGCTGAACACCGGGAACCCGGCCGCCTTCGGCTTCGAGTGCCCGCCGGAGATCCTGGAGGACATCCTCCGCAACGTCTCCACGGCACACGGCTACGGCGACGCGAAGGGCCTGCTGGCCGCCCGGCGCGCGGTCGTCATGCACAACCAGACCATCGGCATCGAGACCGACGTCGAGCACGTCTTCATCGGCAACGGCGTCTCCGAGCTGATCGTGATGGCGATGCAGGGCCTGCTGGACGACGGCGACGAGGTCCTCGTACCGGCGCCGGACTACCCGCTGTGGACCGCGGCGGTCTCCCTGTCCGGCGGCACGGCCGTGCACTACCGCTGCGACGAGCAGGCGGACTGGATGCCCGACCTCGCCGACATCGAACGCAAGGTCACCGACCGCACCAAGGCGATCGTCATCATCAACCCGAACAACCCGACGGGCGCGGTGTACGACGAGGCGATGCTGAAGGGCCTGACCGACATCGCCCGCCGGCACAACCTGCTCGTCTGCTCCGACGAGATCTACGACAAGATCCTCTACGACGGCGCCACCCACACGCCGACCGCCTCCGTCGCCCCCGACCTGCTCACGCTCACCTTCAACGGCATGTCCAAGGCGTACCGGGTGGCCGGTTACCGGGTCGGCTGGATGTCCGTCTCCGGGCCCCGCGCGCACGCCGACTCCTACATCGAGGGTCTGACGATCCTCGCGAACATGCGGCTGTGCGCCAACATGCCGGGCCAGCACGGGGTGGTCGCCGCGCTCAGCGGCCGGCAGACCATCAACGACCTCGTCCTGCCGGGCGGGCGGCTGAAGGAGCAGGTGGACCTCGCCTACGACCTGCTCACCCAGATCCCGGGCGTCACCTGCGTCCGCCCCAAGGGTGCCCTGTACCTGTTCCCGCGCCTCGACCCGCAGGTCTTCAAGATCAAGGACGACCGGCAGATGGTCCTGGACCTGCTGCGGCAGGAGAAGATCATGGTCGTCCAGGGCAGCGGCTTCAACTGGCCGGAGCCGGACCACTTCCGGGTGGTGACCCTGCCGACGGTCGGCGACCTGCGGGACGCGATCACCAGGATCGGGCGGTTCCTGGACGGGTACGGCCAGCCGTAGCCGCGAGCGGACGCAGCCGCTGGTAGCCGCCGGGCCACCGTCTGTGAACCGGATCAACTTTAGACGAGATCTAAGCTAGGATGGTTTCCTGCCAGAGCACAGGAGGCCATCTCCCATGTATGAGCCGATCCGCAGCAAGTCGGTCCACAGCACGATGGCCGGCACGCCCTCGGACTTCCCCCACCGCACGCGCGAGGAGGAGCTGGACATCCAGCTCGCCGGGCACCTCGCGGCGCTGCTCGCCGTGACGGACGAGCTGCGCACCCTCGCACCGTCCACCGACCTCGACGCCGCCGCGACCCGGCTGGCCGAACAGGTGACCCGGCTGCGGGGCGGACGCACTCCGGTCCGCGCGTCACTGACGACGGTCCAGCAGCCGGCCACGCTCCACGAACGCGCCCACGCGCTGGCGGGCCGCGCCCTGCTGGTCGCCGCCTCCCGGGCGGACACCGCGGCGGCGATCCTCGCGGCGGAGCGCATGGACGCCCACGCCGCGGCGACGGAACTCACCGCGACGGGCTGACCCGCCCCTTCCCATGAACGGCCCCGGTCCGCGCGCACCCGCAGCGACGCGCGGACCGGGTTGCCACAACCCGGCCCCGGGACCCGCCCGTTGCACTCCTGACCGGCCTTCGTCCCCCGTTGCGATCCGGGACGTCCGATTCACCCCCCGTTCATCCTGGACGCCCAGGAACGTGGGGTTCCGCGAGCACGCTCCCCCGCGTGAGACGAATCGCAGGAATCGTCCTCGCGGTACTGCTGATCGGTGGCGTGGTGGCTGCCGTCGTCGCAGGCCGGCACGGGGATGACAAAGGCACGGCAACGAAGACCGTGCGTGGTGTGATCGGTTCGGAGAAGTCGGACTTCTTCGCCGATCCCGATGTGGTGAAAGCCCTCGCCGCCAAGGGCTACACCGTGAGGACGGAGGCGTCGGGGTCCTGGGCCATGGACGAACTGGACCTGAAGGGCTACGACTTCGCCTTCCCGTCCAGCTCCGCGCCCGCCGACGCGCTGGCCGCGAAGTACCACGCCCGCCAGCCCCTCCCCCGGCCCTTCTACTCGCCCCTCGTGGTCGTCGCCCACCGCAGCGCGGCCCAGGTGCTGGCCGCAGGCGGGCTCGCCGTGCTCGACGGCAAGGGCAAGGGCACCCTGAGGATGGCCGGCTACCTGGACGCCGCCCGGCACGACCGGACCTGGCAGCAGCTGAAGGGGGCCAAGGCGCACGGGGAGCTGACCGGGACGCTGTACGTCACCAGCACCGACCCGGAGACCTCCAACTCCGGTGCCCTCTACCTCGCCGCCGCCTCCTACGTCGCCAACGGCGGCCGGGTCGTGGCGAGCGACGCCGACATCGCGCGGACCGCACCGCTGCTGCGCAAGCTCGTCAGTGTGCAGGGCGCCCAGCAGCCCAGCAGCGACTCGGTGTTCCGGGACTTCATCAGCGGTGCCGGCAACCCGCTGGTGTTCCTGTACGAGTCGCAGGTCGTCTCGCTCCTCGCCGAACAGCACGGCGCCGACGACCTCGTGGTCCTCTACCCCGACACCACGGTCAACAGCGACCACACGATCGTGCCGCTGGACGACGCCGGACGGCAGCTCGGCGACCTCCTCAGCACCGATCCGGCCCTGCGCAAGCTCGCGGTCCGGCACGGCTTCCGGCCCCAGGGCGACTCCGCGGAGTTCGTCCAGGCCACCGCCGACCGCGCCGCCTATCTCAACCAGACACTGACCGGTGTCCGGCAGGCGCCCGTGCCCACCTCCGCGGTGCTGCACGAGATGGCCCGCCGGGCGCGCGGCTGACGGGGGGACCCTGTGAGCAACTTCGACAAGATGACACCGAGCGGCGGTGCGCACCCGCCCACCCTCAGCGGCGAGGACGTCTTCACGCTGACCCCGCCGGAGGCGGTGGCGCCGGTGCCCCGGGAACGGGCCGGCGGCCTGGTGCCGGTCGACGACGGCGTCCGCGCCGACATGGCGGACAAGGCCGCCGAGTACGTCCGCGGTCTCGCCGGCCTGGACGCGCGGTCACCGGAGTTCGCGGGCAAGGTCGGTGAGATCACCGGCCTGGGCGCGGGCGAGATGCGCGCCGCCGCCGCGCAGTCCAACCGGATGCTGGAACGCGCCGTCCGCAGCCTCCCCGACAAGGGCGGCGACGCCCAGGCCAAGGTGGCCGGTTCGCTGGTCGAACTCCGCCGGGTCGTCGAGGACCTGGACCCGCGCGACCTGCCCGCGGGCAGGGGCCGCAGGTTCCTCTCCCGGCTGCCCGGCGGCAACAGGCTCCGCGACCATGTCGCCAAGTACGCGTCCGCGCGGGGCACGTTGAACAGGATCGTGGGCTCGCTGCGCGGCGGCCAGGACGAACTCCGGCGGGACAACGCGGCGTTGGAGACCGAGCGGGTGCGCCTCTGGGAGACCATGGGCAAGCTCCAGGAGTACGTGGTCCTCACCCAGGCCCTGGACACCGCCGTGGAGCAGCACCTCACCCGGCTCCCGGACCCGCAGGACGCCGACGCGCTCCGCGCCGACGTGCTCTTCCCGGTCCGGCAGAAGCACCAGGACCTGCTCACCCAGCTCGCGGTCTCCGCGCAGGGCTACCTGGCGATGGACGTCGTACGGCGCAACAACGAGGAGCTGATCAAGGGCGTCGAACGCGCCGCCACCACCACCGTGTCCGCGCTGCGCATCTCGGTGATGCTGGCCTCCGCGCTCGACAACCAGAGGAAGGTCATCGAGCAGGTCGACGCGTTGCGCGGGACGACCGAGGAGCTGATCCGGGGCAACGCGGAGATGCTGGCGAGCCAGAGCGGGGAGATCCAGCGCATCGCCGCCGACCCGGCTGTCGGCGCCGAGACGCTGCGCGCCGCCTTCCAGCAGATCTACCGCACCCTCGACGCCATCGACGCCTACAAGGTGCAGGCGACCGAGGCGATGTCCGCGACCGTACGGTCCCTCACCGACGAACTCCAGCAGGCCGGGGCCTACCTGGAGCGCAGCCGCGCGAAGGGCGCGCTGGAGGGCGGCCTCGCATGAACAGACGTACCGTGTTCGCCCTCGCGGCGGCCACCGCCGTCGTGCTGACCGGCTGCACCTCCGGGCCGGACAGGAAGGACGACGACTCCACGGCGCCGGTCCCCGGCACCCTGCGGGTCCTCGCCTCCTCCGAACTCAGCGACATGACAGCCGTCCTCGACCGTGTGAAGAAGGACACCGGGGTCACCGTCCGCCCCACCTACATGGGCACCCTGGACGCCGTCGACCTGGTCGCCCGGGGCAGGGCGGACGGCAGGTACGACGCGCTGTGGCTGTCCTCCGACGACTACCTGAGGCTGCGCCCGGAGGCGGCGAGGAAGGTCGTCTCGGAGACCTCGGTCATGACCAGCCCGGTCGCGATCGGCGTGCGGACGGCCACGGTGAAGGCCCTCGGCTGGAAGCCGGACACGGTCACCTGGTCCCAGGTCGAACAGGCCGTGACGGCGGGCCGGCTGACCTACGGCATGACGGACCCGGCGCGCTCCAACTCCGGTTTCGCCACGCTGATCTCGGTGGCCTCCGCGCTCTCCGGCGCCCAGTCGGCGCTCACCGACGCGGACGTGACCAAGGCGACCCCGCAGTTGAAGGAGTTCTTCAAGGGCCAGAAGCTGACCTCGGGTTCCTCGGGCTGGCTGGCCTCCGCCTACCGGCGGCGCGGCGACGTCGACGCGCTGCTCAACTACGAGTCCGTCCTCAAGGGCATCCCGGGACTCACGGTGATCCGGCCCAGCGACGGCGTGGTCACCGCCGACTACCCGTTCTCCTCGCTCGCCGGCACCTCCGCCGACACCCGCGAGGACGTCCGCAAGGTCACCGAGGGCCTGCGCACCACGGCCGTGCAGAAGCTCATCACGGACACCACGCGCCGCCGGCCGGTGGTCGCCTCCGTCCCGCCCGCCGCCGGTCTCGACACCACCCGCCGCCGCGAACTCCCCTTCCCGGGCAGCAAGTCGGTGGCCGACGGGCTGATCTCGGCGTACGAGAACGAACTGCGCCGCCCGTCCCGCACGGTCTACGTCCTGGACACCTCGGGCTCCATGGACGGCGACCGGCTGGACCGGCTGAAGAAGGCCCTCACCGCCCTCACCGGCGACTTCCGCGACCGCGAGGAGGTCACCCTGATGCCGTTCGGCTCGGCGGTGAAGAGCGTCAGCACCCATGTCGTGGAACCGGCGGACCCGAAGGCCGGACTGGACGCCATCCGCAAGGACACCGAGGCCCTGAGCGCGGACGGCAACACGGCGGTCTACACCTCGCTGGAGAAGGCGTACGACCATCTGGGCAGCGGCGAGGACACGTTCACGTCGATCGTGCTGATGACGGACGGCGAGAACACCACGGGCGCGAAGGCCGCGGAGTTCGACGGCTTCTACCGGGGGCTGTCCGCCGCCCGCCGGAACATCCCCGTCTTCCCCATCCTCTTCGGCGACTCCTCACGCGTCGAACTCCAGCACATCGCGGACCTGACCGGCGGTCGTCTCTTCGACGGCCGGGAGGGCTCCCTGGACGGCGCCTTCGAGGAGATCCGTGGCTACCAGTAAGGTCCTCGCCTACCTGGAGTCCCGCAAGAACCTGACCGGTTCGGCGGGCGGTCTCCTCGGCCTGGTCCTGACCTTCACCGGGCTGGCGGGCCCCTACTGGCCGGTGGTGGTGGCCGGCCTGTACGGCGCGGGTGCCCTGATCGCGCCGCCGGAGCGCCCCGCGCCGCCGGACTTCCCGACACCCTCGGCCCAGCTGAACGAGGTGCGCGGTGACTTCGAGCAGCTGGGTGCCTATCTGGCGGAGGTGGACCTGCCCCCGGCGGCCGCCGGGCGGCTGACCGAATTGCGGTCCCTGCTGGCCGCGTTGCTGGACCCGGGCCGGGCGGCCGAGCTGCTCGCCCAGGACCCCGAGGGGGTGCACGTGCTCTCCCGGGCGGTACGGCAGGACATCCCGGAGGCGGTCGACAGCTTCGTACGGACCCGGTGGTGGACGCGGATGGCACCGGGTCAGGAACCCCCGGAACGCCACCTGGAGCGGCAGTTGGCGGTCCTGAAGGAGGAGGCCGAGCAGCTGGCGGCGGGCCTCAGGGAGACCGAGGCCCGCCGCCAGGAGACGCACACCCGCTATCTGGAGGAGCGGGGCAACTGAGCGCCGCTCAGGGGCAGCTGATCCGGGTGTCGCCCGGGTCCGTGGTGCAGGTGTCGGTGCCCAGGCCGCCGTTGGCGGTGTCGTTGCCGGAGACGCCGTCGGTGGTGACCACCCGGTCGTTGCCCGCGGAACCGCTCACCGAGTCGTCGCCCGGTCCGCCGTACAGGGTGTCGTTGCCGGCGCCGCCGTCGATGGTGTCGTTGCCGTAGTCGCCGTAGACGGTGTCGGTGCCGCCGTTGCCGAGCAGGGTGTCGTTGCCGCCCAGGCCGCAGATCACGTCGTTGCCGAAGGTGCCGTTCAGGCGGTCGGCCCCGCTGGTGCCGATGATCGTGCAGCCCCGGGAGTTGACCACGGTGCCGGTGGCCGTGGCGGTGTTGTTCCCGGTCACCGGGTCGGCCGGGGTGCCGCCGGCCGTGGCGGTGTTGCGCAGCGTGCCGGCGGCCCGGGGTTCGGCGACTACCGTGACGGTGGCGCTCGCGCCCGGGGCCAGCGTGTTCAGGGCGCAGGTGGCGCCGGTGGCGGTGGTGGTGCAGCTGCCCTGGGAGGGCGTGGCCGAGATCAGGGTGGCGCCCGCCCCGGAGAGGGTGTCGGTCAGGCTGACCCCGGTGGCGGAGGCGGTGGAGGTGGCCGAGTTGGTCACGCGGACGGTGTAGGTGGCCCGGTCGCCGAGGGTGACGGAGGACGGGCCGGCCTTGGTGACCGAGAGGTCGGCGCTGGGCGGGGGCGGCGGTACGGTGCCACCGCCGCCCAGGTAGCGGGCGAGGGCGAAGTCGCCGTTCGGGCCGCCCTGGCCGACGGCGACGATCCGGCCGTCGGACTGGAGCGCCACGCCGTGCGCCACGTCGCTGCCGCCGAAGCTCGTGGTCGTCCTGCCGTTGTTGCCGAAGCCGCCGTCCAGGCTGCCGTCGGGGTTGTACCGCAGCACGTTGAACCCGCCGGAGCCGCTGCCCGCGACGACGATCCGGCCGTCGCTCTGGAGTCTGACGTCCTGGGCGGCCCCGCCGGGGGTGACGACCAGGCCGTTGCCGTCGAAGCCCGGGTCCAGGGTGCCGTTGGCGTTGTAGCGGGCCAGGGCGAACCCGCCGCCGCCCCCGCCGGCCGCGACGATCTTGCCGTCGGGCTGGAGGGCGAGCGCCTCCGCGGAGTCGTAGTCGCCGAAGTCGGTGCGCTGGATGCCGCTGTCGCCGAACCCGGTGTCGAGGCCCCCGTCGGGGTTGTAGCGGATGAGCGCGAAGTCGAAGCGGGTGGTGCCGACCTCGCCCGCGACCACGATCTTGCCGTCGGGCTGCAGGAGCAGGGCGCGCGCGTCCCCGCCCTCCTGGGGAGTGGAGCCCGCGGGGTTGGTGGTCACCATGCCGTCACCGCTGAAGCTGGTGTCCGGGCTGCCGTCGGGGTTGTAGCGGGCCACCGCGGCCCGGCCGCCGACATAGCCCGCGGCGACGATCTTGCCGTCGGGCTGCACCGCCACGTCCGCGGCCTCCTCGGGGGTGCCGAAGTCGGTGAACACCCGGCCGTCGCCGTCACCGAAGCCCGTGTCCAGGGTGCCGTCCGCGTTGTAGCGGACCACCGTGAACCAGCAGCAGTTCTCGTACCCCCGCCAGCTGCCGCCGGCCACCACGATCTTGCCGTCGGGCTGGAGCGCCACGGCGTGGGCCTCGCTCCACTGGAGGTCGCCGTCGGCGATCATGTTGTTGACGGGGGTGGTGACCTTGCCGTCGCCGCCGAAACCGGTGTCCAGGGTGCCGTCGGGGTTGTGCCGGGTCACCGCGAAGTCGCTCTCGGGTACCGAGCTGTCGGCGGCGGAGCCGACGGAGACGATCTTGCCGTCGGGCTGGACCGCCACGTCGTTCGCCGAGTCGTCGCCGCCGAAGTCGGTGACGACCCTGCCGTTGCCGCCGAAAGCGGTGTCCAGGTCGCCGGGGGCGGCGACCGCGGTGCCGGGCAGGGCCAGGACGAGCGCCAGGAGGGTGGCGGCCACGGTTCCGGCCCGGACCGTGAGCGATCGAACACCAGGTGTGATCGATCGAACGTGAGGTGTGAGCATGGGCGACAGCGTCCCGGTGCCGGACCGGGAGTCAGCTCGCCACGAGGGCTCTTGGGCTCACCGGCCGCAGGAATCCACCCCGGCGGGTGAGGCCGGCGCCTCGCACAGGCGGAGGCCTGCCGTCGCCGGGCTCCCGTCGGGGCGGACGGGAAGAGGCGACGGCAGGCCCACAGGCCCCGCACGCCGTTGTGCGCGGCCTCGCCGGTTCACACCGCGGCCGGTCGTGACGATCGCTGGTCAGGGCACACCCGTACCGGCCGCGGAGTCTTCGTCGGGGCTCAGCCCAGGCGCTCGACCAGCGCCCGGTACTGCTCCCACAGCTCCTTCGGCGTGTGCTCGCCGAAGGTGTCGAGGTGGTCCGGGACCAGCGCGGCCTCCTCGCGCCAGACCTCCTTGTCGACGGTCAGCAGGAAGTCGAGGTCGCTGTCGTCGAGGTCGAGCCCGTGGGTGTCGAGGGCGTCCCGGGTCGGCAGCACGCCGATCGGCGTCTCCACACCGTCCGCCTTGCCGTCCAGCCGCTCCACGATCCACTTCAGGACACGGGAGTTCTCGCCGAAGCCGGGCCAGACGAACGCGCCCTGGTCGTTCTTGCGGAACCAGTTGACGTAGTAGATCTTCGGCAGTTTGTCCTGGTCCTTGCCCTTGGCCACGTCGATCCAGTGGGCCATGTAGTCGCCCATGTTGTAGCCGCAGAACGGCAGCATCGCGAACGGGTCGCGGCGCAGTTCGCCGACCTTGCCCTCGGCCGCGGCGGTCTTCTCGGAGGCCACGTTGGCGCCCAGGAAGACACCGTGGTTCCAGTCGAAGGACTCGGTGACCAGCGGTACGGCGGTGGCGCGCCGGCCGCCGAACAGGATCGCCGAGATCGGCACGCCCTTCGGGTCCTCCCACTCCGGCGCGATGATCGGGCACTGCGCGGCGGGCACGGTGAAGCGGGCGTTGGGGTGGGCGGCCGGGGTACCGGACTCCGGCGTCCAGTCGTTGCCCTTCCAGTCCGTGAGGTGGGCGGGCAGTTCCTCCGTCATGCCCTCCCACCAGACGTCGCCGTCGTCGGTGAGCGCGACGTTGGTGAAGACGGCGTTGCCCCACAGCGTCTTCATCGCGTTGGCGTTGGTGTGCTCACCGGTGCCGGGCGCGACGCCGAAGAAGCCGGCCTCGGGGTTGATCGCGTAGAGGCGGCCGTCCTCGCCGAACCGCATCCAGGCGATGTCGTCGCCGATCGTCTCGACGGTCCAGCCGGAGACGGTGGGCTCCAGCATGGCGAGGTTGGTCTTGCCGCAGGCGCTCGGGAAGGCGGCGGCGACGTACTTGGACTCGCCCTGGGGAGGGGTGAGTTTGAGGATCAGCATGTGCTCGGCGAGCCAGCCCTCGTCGCGTGCCATGACGGAGGCGATGCGCAGGGCGTAGCACTTCTTGCCGAGCAGGGCGTTGCCGCCGTAGCCGGAGCCGTAGGACCAGATCTCGCGGGACTCGGGGAAGTGCGAGATGTACTTGGTGCTGTTGCACGGCCACGGCACGTCGGCCTGGCCCGGCTCCAGCGGGGCGCCGAGGGTGTGCACGGCCTTCACGAAGAAGCCGTCGTCGCCGAGTTCGTCGAGGACCGCCTGGCCCATGCGCGTCATCGTGCGCATGGAGACGGCGACGTACGCGGAGTCGGTGATCTCGACGCCGAGCGCGGAGAGCGGGGAGCCGAGGGGGCCCATGCAGAACGGGACGACGTACATCGTCCGGCCCTTCATCGAGCCGCGGAACAGGCCCTTCTCGCCCGCGAAGATCTCCCGCATCTCGGCGGGGTCCTTCCAGTGGTTGGTCGGGCCGGCGTCCTTCTCCTGCTCGGAGCAGATGAACGTGCGGTCCTCGACCCGGGCGACATCGGTCGGGTCGGAGGCCGCGTAGTACGAGTGGGGGCGCTTGATCGGGTCGAGCTTCCTGAAGGTGCCCTTCGCCACGAGCTCCTCTGCCAGTCGCTCGTACTCGGCCTCGGATCCGTCACACCAGACCACGCTGTCCGGTTGGGTCAGTTCGGCGATCTCGTTGACCCACGAGATCAGTTCCTGATGGTTGGTGGGGATGACGGTGGGAGCCGCGATGTCGCGCGCCACGATTGCTCCTAAATGAGGGATTTTTGATCTTTCGGCCTTGCTGGAAGGCCTTGTTGCCCCGTGGGGGCTGCGACCCGGATGCTTCGTAGCCGCTCATCCGGTGCCGACCGCACTCATTTGATCCTCCGACTCGATCTCCCATCTGTCCAGAGGGAGTCACAGATGAGCGACGTGAGGAAGGCCACGGTTTCTGCGTTTTCCTGCGTTTCTTTGCGTCCACGTTGAGTTCAACTGGAGATCTTTTTGCCCGCACCCGGCCGCGCGCGAGGCGCGCGTGAGATGATGGCCACTCCGGGTAGCGCACCGGCCGGGACTGACGCGTAACCTACGGTTCCGTAGGTACGATTCGTCCATGACTGCGTCCGCCCCCGACGCGCGCACGGACCCGCCGGCCGCCGGCCGCGGTCCCGCCGCGCTCTCGTCCCTGTCGCAACAGGTCAAGCCCAAGCTCCGCGGCTGGCTGCACCTGGGCATGTTCCCGGCCGTACTCATAGCGGGCCTCGTCCTCACCGCCCTCGCCGACTCACCGCGCGGCCGGGTCGCCTGCGGGATCTACGTGCTGACGGCCTGCCTGCTGTTCGGCGTCAGCGCGCTGTACCATCGGGGCAACTGGAGCCCGCGCATGGACGGCATCCTGCGCAGACTCGACCACGCCAACATCTTCCTGATCATCGCGGGCACCTACACGCCCCTGACCCTGCTGCTCCTGCCAGGGTCGAAGGGCCAGTGGCTGCTGTGGAGCATCTGGGGCGCGGCGGCCGCGGGCATCGTCTTCCGGGTGTTCTGGGTCGGCGCTCCGCGCTGGCTGTACACGCCCTGCTACATAGCGATGGGCTGGGCGGCCGTCTTCTTCCTGCCCGACTTCATGCGCACCGGCGGCATCGCCGTCCTGGTCCTGGTCATCGTCGGCGGCCTGCTCTACAGCGCGGGCGGCGTGATCTACGGCATCAAGCGCCCGAACCCGTCACCGCGCTACTTCGGCTTCCACGAGGTCTTCCACTCGCTCACGCTGGCCGCCTTCGTCGTCCACTACGTGGGCATCTCCCTGGTGGCGTACCAGCACTCATAGCTCCACCGCACCTCCCAGGCGTGGCCACGGCTCCCGAGCCGTGGCCACTTTTTCATGCCACGGCGCTCACCCTGACGTCCACCCTGCAACTCACCCTGACACTCACTACCTGTTGACAGTGACTAGATTTTGAGAGTTACATTCATTTCATGGCTACTGTCACTCACGTTGGTGAGACACCCCCGAACCCCCGCCGCTGGTGGGCGCTGGGCGCCCTGGTCGCGAGCATGCTGGTGCTCGGCTTCGACACGACGATCCTCAACGTGGCGCTGCCGACGATGGCCGGGCAGCTCGGCGCCACCACCAGCCAGCAGCAGTGGATGGCCGACGCGTACGTCGTCGTGTTCGCCTCGCTGATGCTCCCGGCCGGCCTGCTCGGCGACCGCTTCGGCCGCCGCCGGATGCTCGTCACCGGACTCGTGGTCTTCCTCGCCGGTTCCGTCATGGGCGCCCTCGCCGACGACGTGACCTGGGTGGTCGCCGCCCGCACGGTGATGGGCGTCGGCGCGGCCCTGGTGATGCCGCTGGCGATGTCGGTGCTGCCCTCGCTGTTCGGCCCCGCCGAGCGGACCCGGGCCGTCGGCGTCGTCTCGGCCGCCTCCGCGCTCGGCCTGCCGCTCGGCCCGATCATCGGCGGCTGGCTGCTCGACCACTTCTGGTGGGGCTCGGTCTTCCTGATCAACGTGCCGATGGTCGCGATCGGCGTCGCCGCCTGCGTCTTCCTGCTCCCCGAGACCAGCGACCCGGCCTCCCCCCGGGTCGACGTCCTGTCCACCGTGCTCACCGCGACCGGCCTCGGCGCCCTGATCTACGCCATCATCGAGGCCCCCGACCGCGGCTGGGGCGACCCGCTGGTGCTCGTCCTCCTCGGCCTCGCCGTGGTCCTCATCGGGAGCCTGGTACTGCGGGAACGCCGGGTCGAGCGGCCCATGCTCGACATGGAACTGCTCACCCACCGCGGCTTCCTGCTGAACGCGACCGCGGCGACGCTGGTGATGTTCGTCCTCTCCGGCCTGATGTTCGTACTGCCGCCCTACCTCCAGGCGGTCCTCGGCAACGACGCCTTCGGCACCGGACTGCGGATGCTGCCCATGATGGGCGGCCTGATGATCGCCGCCCGGGCCGCCCAGCCCTGCGTGGCCCGCTTCGGGTCACGCGCCGTGGTCTCCGCGGGCCTGGTCGTCCTCGCCTTCGCCGCGCTCCTGGGCAGCCGCACGACCGTCCACGACGGCTACGGCTTCACCGCGCTGTGGCTGTCCATAGCGGGCCTCGGCTTCGGTTTCTCCGTCGTCCCCTCGATGGACGGCGCGCTCGGCGCCCTCCCCGCGGACCGGGCCGGCAGCGGCTCCGGGCTGCTGATGACCCTGCGCCAGGTCGGCGGCGCGATCGGCATCGCCCTGCTGGGCAGCCTGCTCGCCGGCGCCTTCCGGGACCGGCTGGACGTCACCGGTCTGCCCGCCCCGCTCGGCCACACCGCCGGCGAGTCGGTGGTCGCCGCCCACCTGGTCGCCACGCGGACCGGCTCGGCCCGCCTGGCCGACTCCGCGAACGCCTCCTACGTGCACGGCATGGGCCTGGTCCTGCTGGTCTGCGGGATCGCCGCGCTCGCGACCGCGCTGCTGGCCGCCGCGCTGCTGCCCAACACACCCACCGCGCGCCGCACCGAAGGGGACGGCACCCCGGCCGTGGCCCCCACCACGGTCGATGCCGGAGAATGACCGGTATGACGGCACCAGACACCTCCTACTCCCCCGCCGACAACCCCCGGCTCGGACTCCGCGAGCGCAAGAAGATCAAGACCCGCGAGGCGATCCGCTCCGCGACGTACGCGCTGGTCGAGGAGCAGGGGTACGACGCCACCACGATCGAGCAGATCGCCGAGCGGGCCGAGGTGTCGCCGTCGACCGTCTTCCGGTACTTCCCGACCAAGGAGGACATCGTCCTCACGGACGAGTACGACCCGCTGATCATGGAGGAGCTCCGGGCGCGGCCCGCCGACGAGCCGTGGCCGGACTCCCTGCGCCACGTGATGCACCGGGCGGTCCAGCTGGGCCTAAAGGAACCCCTCCGGGTCTCCCGGCTCCGGACCCGGCTGATGGTCGAGGTCCCGGCGGTGCGCTCCCGGATGATGGAGAGCATGGCGGCCACCGGCCGCATGCTCTGCCAGGCCATCGGCGAGCGCACCGGCCGCGACCCGGAGAGCCTGGAGGTCCGGGTCTACGCGATGTCCCTCGTCGGCGGCCTGATGGAGACCTCGATGTACTGGGCGGAACACGCCCACGAGGGCGACTTCGACGCCCTCCTGGACCGCACCCTGGACGTGATCGGGTACGGCCTGCCGCCGGAAAACCACTGAGGTCACGCCCGGTCCCCATGCCATCCTGACCAGGTGAAGACCGCCGAGATCCACGTCGAAGTCGCCCCCGAGCTGGCCCTGTTCGTCCCGCACGCCCGCCGGGTGGGCGTCCACCCGCTCGCCGTCGACGGTGTCTCGACGCTCGGCCACGTGATCGAGTCGCTGGGCGTCCCGCTGACCGAGGTCGGCGCGCTGGTGGTGGACGGCCGCGAGGCGCCGGCCGCCCACATCCCTGCGGACGGCGAGCGGGTGGCCGTACGCCCGGTCAGCCGCCCCCAGCCCGTCCCCGGCGCCCCGCTCCGGTTCCTCCTCGACGTCCACCTCGGCACCCTGGCCCGGCGGCTGCGCCTGCTCGGCGTGGACACGGCGTACGAGTCGACGGACATCGGCGACCCGGCCCTCGCGGCCCGCTCGGCGGCCGAGAAACGGGTCATGCTGAGCCGGGACCGGGGCCTGCTGCGCCGCCGCGAGCTCTGGGCCGGCGCCTACGTCTACAGCACCAGCCCCGACGACCAACTCCGCGACGTCCTCGCCCGCTTCGCCCCCGCCCTGCACCCGTGGACCCGCTGCACCGCCTGCAACGGCGTGCTGCGGGCGGCGGCCAAGGAGGAGGTGGCGGAGCAGCTCAAGGGCGGCACGCGGAAGTCGTACGACGTCTTCGCACGGTGCGAGGAGTGCGGGCGCGCCTACTGGAAGGGCGCGCACCACCGGCAGCTGGAGGAGATCGTGGCGCGCGCCCTCGCCGAGTTCGCCTGAACCGGCCCGGTTCCCGGGTCAGTTGCGGCCAAGCGCCCGGTACTCCCAGCCGGCCGCGCGCCACCGGACCGGGTCCAGGGCGTGCCGGCCGTCCACCACCCGGCGCCGGTTCACCACCGAGCCCATGACCTCCGGGTCGATCTCCCGGAACTGCGTCCACTCGGTCAGCAGGACCACCACGTCCGCGTCCGCGGCGGCCTGGAGCACGTCGGTCCCGTACGTGAGTTCCGGGTGGACGCGGCGGGCGTTGTCCATCGCCACCGGGTCGTAGACGGTCACCCGGGCGCCGGCCCGGTGCAGGGCGGCGGCGACGTCCAGGGCGGGGGCGTCGCGGATGTCGTCGGAGTCGGGCTTGAAGGCCGCGCCCAGCGCGGCCACCTGCGCCCCGGCGAGGTCCCCGCCGACCAGCTCACGGACCAGGTCCACGGTGCGGGCCCGGCGGCGCTGGTTGATCCCGTCCACCTCGCGCAGGAAGGCGACCGCCTGGGCGACGTCCAGTTCCTCGGCGCGGTGGATGAAGGCCCGGATGTCCTTGGGCAGGCAGCCGCCGCCGAAACCCAGCCCCGGCTTGAGGAAGCGGCCCCCGATCCGGTCGTCGTAGGCCAGCGCCTCGGCGAGCCGCTGCACGTCGGCGCCGGTGGCCTCACAGACCTCCGCCATGGCGTTGATGTACGAGATCTTCGTGGCCAGGAAGGAGTTGGCGGCGACCTTGACCAGTTCCGCGGTCGGCAGGTCGGCGACCACCACCGGGGTGCCCTGTTCGATGACGGGCGCGAACACGGCGCGCAACCGCTCCTCCGCCCAGGCCGACTCGGTGCCGAACACCAGCCGGTCCGGGTGCATGGTGTCCTGCACGGCGAAGCCCTCGCGCAGGAACTCCGGGTTCCAGGCCAGCTCCACGGCGTCCCCGGCCGGAGCGGTGGTGCGCACCAGCTCGGCCAGCCGGGCCGCGGTGCCGACCGGCACCGTGGACTTCCCGACCACCAGCGCCCGGCGGCGCAGGTGCCGGGCCAGCTCGGTCACCGCGCCCTCCACGAAGCGCAGGTCGGCGGCGTACGAGCCGGACTGCTGCGGGGTGCCCACGCAGACGAAGTGGACGTCGCCGAAGTCCGCGGCCTCGGCGAGGCTGGTCGAGAAGTGCAGCCGGCCCGAGTCCAGCGCCTTGACCAGGAGTTCCGCGAGACCTGGCTCGAAGAACGGCACCTCCCCGGCTCTCAGCAGGTCGATCTTGGCGGGATCCACGTCGACACCGAGCACCTCGAAGCCGAGCTCCGCCATGCACACGGCGTGCGTGGCGCCCAGGTAGCCGGTGCCGATGACGGTCAGACGGGGACGGGTGTCCATGATTCCTCCGGGAGGTCGGGGAGCAGGGGCAATGCCCATATGCGGATGAAAGGTGCATGCGGGAGATGGGTGAGGGACGGGTTCGGCCGAGGGGCCCGGCGTGACCGGGCCCCTTCCCGTCAGGAGGAGCAGGCGATGTTGGCGAGGCCCTTCGTCGCGTCGCCGACCTTGTTGTCGCAGGTGACCTTGTTGCCGTCGGCGGGCGTGAGGTGGAAGCCGTAACCGGGGCCGTCGACCTGCGCGGTGTTGGCCTGGAAGACGTTCCCGGTGCCCCAGCCGTCGAGGATCCGGTGGGTCTGGAAGCCGTCCTCGCGGGAGTGCCGGCCCACGTTGCCCTTGATCAGCCAGTCGTTGCCCTTGACGTCGACCCAGGAGTCGTTGTGGCCGCCGCTGAGGCCGGCGCCGTCGAAGGTGTTGCCGATGACGGAGCCGCCCGTGGTGCCCTCCTTGATGTCGACGGACTCGGCGGTGGTGGCGCTGACGTGGTTGCCACGGATGACGTTGTGGTCGCTCCGGTCCGGCTTGCAGTCGGTCACGGTGCACCAGTTGGACTCCGCGGAACCGACGTAGATCCCCTCGCCGAACTGCTCCTTGCGCTTGCCGGTGTCGCGGACGGTGTTGTTCTCGACCACGTTGCCGGAGCTGAAGTCGCGCAGGTGGATGCCCTCGTCGCCGATGTTCTCGACCGTCAGGCCCTGGATGACGGTGCCCTGGACGCGGTCGGCCATGACCCCCTTCTGGCCGTCGCGGACCGTGAAGCCGAGCAGCCGCCAGTGGCTGGCGCCGTCGAGGTGGAACGCGTAACCGCCGTCCACGCCACCGGCGTCCAGGACCGCGCCGGGGCCGCCGCACAGGAAGATCGGGCGGTCCGCCGTGCCGGGGGTGTCGGCGGTGAACCGGTCCGCGTAGACGCCGTCGAGCATCCTGATGACGTCACCGGGCCGGGCCTCCTTCAGCGCGTCCTTCAGGGACTTGGCGTCGCCGACGGTGACGGTGGCGGCGGGACACGTCACCGGCCCGTCCGCCCCTTCGGTACCCGCCCCGACCGTCCCTTCTGTGGCCGCCCCGGCCGTCTCTTCGGTGCCCG
The DNA here is from genome assembly GCF_022343545.1 of Streptomyces arenae. Classification (NCBI taxonomy): domain Bacteria; kingdom Bacillati; phylum Actinomycetota; class Actinomycetes; order Kitasatosporales; family Streptomycetaceae; genus Streptomyces; species Streptomyces arenae. The sequence continues at coordinate 207,881 of NZ_JAKQYH010000070.1, read as the reverse complement.
CCCCGGCCGTCCCTTCGGTGCCCGCCGTGTCGCCCGGTGCCGGACCGGAGGCCGTGGCACCCGACCCGTCCGTGTCGCCCCCGTCGTCCGTGGCTCCGGCGACCGGGATGGTGGGACCGGCGGTGGGACCGGCCCCGTACACGACGGCCGGGTCATCACCGGCGGACACCGCGGCCACGACCAGCGCCACCACCGAGACCACCAGGGCAACCGACGCCACCCACAAGGCACCCACGGAAGACCCCCGGCTGCCGCCACCCGGCAGGTTGCCGTCGGTCGCCGGGGAACCACCGCCGGCGGGCAGGCCGTCGTCGGTCGGCGAAGCGCCGGCGCCGGCAGCCGGGCTGTCGTCGGCAGCCGGGCTGTCGTCGGCAGCCGGGCTGTCGTCGGTCGGCCGGGAGTTGTCGGCCGGCCGGGAGTTGTCGTTCATTCGCTCATCACCGGTTCCCGTCGGCGGCCCGCCACGGCGATCTCGCTCGCGGGCGGGGCGGGCAGCGGTGCCTTGTCGGAGTACGGGTGGACGATTCCGCCGTCCTTGCCCTGCCGGCCCCGCCTCCTGCGCCGGCCCATCGCGGCCGAGAACAGGATGAGCAGCAGGATGCCGGTCCACAGCAGGGTCATCGGGCTCGCGTAGTGCTTGACCCTGACCCAGAAGGAACTGGTGTCGTACCAGGCGAAGGTCTGGTTCTCCTTGATGTCGGCACCGCCGTGCGAGCGGCTGTAGTCCAGCGCGCTGGGGCCGACCCCGCCGATCACGTTGAAGGAGACCGACGTACCGTTCACGGCGCCGACCAGGCTGACCCCGTGGTTGGTCGCGTCCTGGACGGTGTTGCCGCGGATGTCGGCGTCCGAGTCCCGCACGTACACGCCGGTCTCCGGACCGTCGATGATGTTGCCGGTGACCGTGGCGCCGGTGACCCCGTCGCGCACCGAGATGCCCTGCCGGTTCTGGCCGGTCAGCCGGTTGCCGGTGATGGACACCTTGTCGGCCGCCAGGCGGGCCACGATGCCCATGTCACCGCCCTCGATGCGGTTGTTCTGCACGCCGACGTCGAAGCCGCCGAGCACCTCGACGCCGTACCGGCCGTTGTCCTTGGCCACGCTGTTGGCGACCGAGTTGGAGCCGTAGCTGTCGACGGCCTGCCCGGAGGCGGAGGGCCCGTCGGCGAGCGGCCTGCCGCTCAGCGTGTAGCCGTTGCCGCCGTTGCCCTCCGCGGTGGAGCCGCTGATCCGCACCTGCTGGGTGGCCCGGGAGAGGATGAAGCCGTCGCCGCCGTTGTCCTTGGCGACCGTGCGCTGCACCAGCGAACTGGAGACGAAGCGGTGCAGGACCACCCCGTCCTCCAGGCTGTCCCGCACGGTCGTGTCGCTGATCTCGATCCCCGTCGCGCTGGAGATGAAGATCCCGAACGCGTTCCCGGTGATCGTCGAGTGGGTGATGGAGCCGGAGACGTAGGACAGGCCCGCGGTCGAGAACCGGGCGTCGGGCGTGGTCAGCGCGCCCGAGGGCATGGCCGTGATCCCGCTGCTGTCGGAGCTGCCGTCGTCCTGCGCGTCGCCCTGCTGCTGGGCCCGTTCACGCGCGGCTTTGCCGTGCACCTGGCCGGTGTCCTCCAACGAACCGGTGTTGGGCCGGTCGGTCCCGGTGAGGCTGAGCCCGCCGGTACGGCCGCTCCAGAACCCCAGGTCCGACAGTGCGGTGTGGGTCATCCGGAACTGTCCGCCGATGGTACGGATGTAGGCGCGGCCGTCCCGGACGTCGGTGTCGGGCTTGTTGGCCTGCGGGTTCCAGCTGGTGATCGTCAACGGCGCCTGCGCGGTGCCCTGGAGGGACAGCTCGCCGCCGAAGGACACGATGGAGACGAAGCCGCTGCGGTTGCTGGCCATCCGCAGCGTCAGTCCGCCCGGGTTGGAGAGCTTCAGCTTGGCGCCGACGTTGAGGTAGATGTTCTCGGTCAGCACGTACGACCCGTCCTTGCGCCGCACGAAGGTCTGCGGAGCGAGTCTGAGCAGGTCGGCCACCGTGTAGGGGGCGCGGCGCTCGGTCAGCACCAGGGTGTAGCCGTTGTCGGTGTCCAGCCGGTACGGCACGGTCCACTTGGTGCTCTGCAGGGGTGCCACCGAGGTGAACGCCCGTACCTGGTTGAGCCGGTGGTCCTCGTCGGCGACCAGGGCGGCCTGGGTCTCCGCGTCCTCGGAGGCCGCCCGCTGCTTGCCGGCGGCCCCCTTCCCGTCCGCGTGGGCCGTGGCCGAGGCGGCCAGCAGCAGCGGCACCGCCACCGCGCAGGCGCCCAGCAGACCCACCGCCCTGGCACCGGCCCGGCGCAGCCGCCCGGCACCCGGTCTCCTGCGCGTCACGCTTCTCGGCGTCACGCTTCTCCGCGTCATGAGACGTGCGGTCATGACCTCAGATCACCTCCGGCTGGAGCGCGGAGTGGTTCTGGGATCCGGTGGCGGGACCGGAGAGGGTGGCCGCGCTCTGCCCCTCGCCCCCGACGCTGCTGCTGTTCCGGGTGAGCCAGCCCTGCTTGTTCATGGTGACGAAGGCGTACAGCTTGATCGGCAGCGAGATCATGATGACGACGAGGGCGGTCAGCGGCAGCAGGAGGATCTCCTGCGGGTGCCGGCGCAGATGCGAGTAGCCCCGCACGGCCCGGCCGAGCAGCAGCCAGATCAGGGTGAGGACGATGCCGCGGCCGCTGAGGTCGAGCCGGCTCAGCAGCAGGTAGCCGAGGGCCATGCCCATGGTGACCGGGGTCAGCAGGATCTGCAGCACCGTGATCTTGGTGACCAGCGGGGCCCGCCACAGCCAGCCCTTGTAGAGCGCGGTCAGGTAGCAGCGGTAGGAGTTGCGGCTCCAGCGGACGCGCTGCTTCACGAACGCCCGGAAGGACGAGGGGAACATGGAGAGCGCCCGCGCGGAGGACTGGTGCACCGTCCGGTAGCCGGAGGCGAGCACCAGCCAGGTCAGCCGGCCGTCGTCGCCCGCCACACAGCGGCGGCCGAGGAAGAACTCGTTCTCCAGGTTCTCCAGCACCGGCAGCACGGCCGCGCGGCGGTAGGCGGCGGTACGGCCGGACAGGCAGGCCACCGCCCCGGCCCGGCCCATGGCGGGGACGTAGTCGTAGTAGCGGAGGTTGACCAGCCAGTCGGCTATTCGGCGCCACACGCTGGTGGTGCGCTGGTAGACGTTCTGCTGGGTGCCCACCCCGCCGACGGTCGGATCGGCGAAGGGCATCTGCACGGCGTCCAGCAGACCCGGTTCCCATCGGGTGTCGGAGTCCACCAGGACGACGACCTCCCCCTGGGCGGCGCGGATGCCGACGCCGAGAGCGGAACGTTTCCCCCGGTGCTCGAAGGCGAGCACCCGGACCCGCGGGTCCTCCACGAGGGACAGCCGGTGCAGCACCTCGTGGTCGTCCACGTCGGGGACGATGATGATCTCAGCGGGATCCTGGGCGATCCAGGTCTCCAGGCATTCCAGCAGGATCTCCGGGTCTTCCCGGTAGGCCGGGACCACCACGGAGACGCTGGTACGGAAGTCGTTGACGACTGGTCTCGCGAACCGGGAGAGCACCGCTCGGTACAGCCACAGGGCCCAGACGAAGAGTCCGGCAAGCCCCAGTGGCATCAGCTCCCGCCACGAGGTCTCCCCCACAGCCTCGACGATCCACGACCAGACCTGGTCGAAGAACTCGGACAATGTTGCGTTCTCCCCCCACATAGCACGATCGCCGCGGTCCGAAAACAGTCAGAACCGGGCACTGCTTGAGCGATGCTAGGAGATCTTGAATGAACAGGGGACACACGAGACACAAACTTCACACACAGAATCTGCACGAAACACAGTCGCGCCGTCTTGCCCGAAGCGCCCGCAGGGCGTGGGGAATTGGGCGACCGGCCCCCACGGTGGCCGCGGCACCCGCGGAGGCCCGCCGGTCCCGGCGCCCGCTCAGTCGCCGAGCGCCGCCTTCAGCCGCTCCGGATCGGTGGTCGGGGCGTCACAGGTGAAGTCGCGGCAGACGTACGCGGTCGCCGCACCACCGACGAGCGGGCGGTCCGCGAGCAGCGGGAACTCGTCGCTTCCCGGAGTCCCCACGGCCACCACCGCGCCGGGCGCGGTACCGAGAAGTGCGGTGCGGTGCAGAGCCGTTGTGTCCCGGCCGCCACCCGCCGGCCCGACGATCGCGATCTCGCGCGGTCCGTCGAGCAGCGCCTCGGCGACGGCCAGCCCCCAGCCGACGAACCGCGGCACCCGCGGCCCGAGCGTCCCGACCACGCCCAACGCCCGCTCCGCCGCGGTGCGATGGAGTTCGGAGCCGGTGTGGGCCGCGTAGCCCAGCAGGGCGCCCGCGGCGGCGGACCAGCCGGACGGGGTGGCGTTGTCGGTCGGGTCCTGGGGGCGGCGGATGAGCCGCTCGGCGTCCGACGCGGTGTCGTAGAGGGCGCCGGTCTCGCCGTCGGCGAAGCGGGCCAGGACGTGGTCGAGCAGCAGCCCGGCGAAGTCCAGCCAGACGCCCTCGCCGGTCACCGACGCGAGCGCGAGGAAGCCCTCGGCGACATCGCCGTAGTCCTCCAGCACGCCCGCGTTGGCGCCGACATGGCCGTCCCGGCTGGTCCGGGCGAGCCGGGCGTGGTCGTCCAGGTGCAGTCGTACGAGGAGATCCGCGGCGCCGACGGCGGCCTCGACCAGGTCCGGGCGGTCGAAGTAGGCGCCGGTCTCGGCGAGGGCGGCCACGGCGAGGCCGTTCCAGGCGGCGACGACCTTGTCGTCACGGCCGGGGGCGGGGCGCTCGGCCCGCTTCGCGAACAGCCGCCGCTTCACCGACTCGATCTTCTCCGCGTCGAACACGCCCTCCTGCTGCGGGAGTTGCAGGACCGACTGGCCGTGCTCGAAGGTGCCCTCCGGGGTGACGCCGAAGTACCGGGCGGCGAGGTCCGCGTCGTCGCCGAGGACCTCCTCGAACTGCGCGGGCGTCCAGACGTAGTACGCCCCCTCGACGTGCTTTCCGGTCCCGTCGTCGCTGTCCGCGTCCAGGGCGGAGGCGAACCCGCCCTCGGCGGTGCGCAGTTCGCGGACCATGAAGTCGGCGGTCTCCAGGGCGACCCGGCGGGCGAGCGCGGACCCGGTGGCCCGCCAGAGGTGGGCGTAGGCGCGGCACAGCAGGGCGTTGTCGTACAGCATCTTCTCGAAGTGCGGGACGACCCAGTCGCGGTCGACGGAGTAGCGGGCGAAGCCGCCGCCGAGCTGGTCGTAGAGGCCGCCGCGGGCCATGCGCTCACAGGTGTCCGCGGCCATCTGGAGGGCGCCGTCGGCACCGGTGCGGGCGTGGTGCCGCAGCAGGAACTCGATGACCATGGACGGCGGGAACTTGGGGGCGCCGCCGAACCCGCCGCGCTGCGGGTCGTACTCGCGGGTGAGGCCGAGCAGGGCCTGCGCGAGTTCCTGCTCGCCGGGCGGCCGGGTGCCCTGGTGGCTGATCTCGCGCTGGGCGAGGTCCCGGACGATCTTCCCGGCGACCTCGGCGACCTCGTCCCGCCGGTCGGCCCAGGCACTCCGGACACCTTCCAGGACCTGCCGGAAGGAGGGCATGCCGTGCCGCGGGGCGGGCGGGAAGTAGGTGCCGAAGTAGAAGGGTTCGGCGTCCGGGGTCAGAAACACGGTCATGGGCCAGCCGCCCTGCCCGGTGGCCGCCTGCACGGCCTCCATGTAAACGGCATCCACATCGGGCCGCTCTTCACGGTCGACCTTGACACTGACGAAGTGCTCGTTCATGAAGGCTGCCGTTGTCTCGTCCTCGAAGCTTTCCCTTGCGAGAACGTGGCACCAGTGGCAACTCGAATAGCCGACGCTGAGCAGTACCGGAACGCCTCGCCGCCGTGCCTCGTGAAACGCCTCGCCCGACCAGGGCCACCAGTCGACGGGATTGTCGGCGTGCTGGAGCAGGTACGGGGACGTCTCATGGGCCAGTCGGTTCGGCATACCCCCATCCTCCCCCACCGCCTCCCCTACGGGCTCCCGCCCACTCCGCGGCGGAACGGCTCTTGGTCCACCGCGACGCCTCCGCTCGGGCTGCGACACGCCACTCAGGTCGCACTCGGGCGTGATCCCAGGACGGATTCCCCTTCACCCCAGGACGGACGATGCAGCAGCTCAGAACGGACCGGACGGTTCTGCGCTTCTCCTCCACGCCCATGTCGAGCCGCCTCCGGGTCACCGTGCATGCGGCAGCCCATCTGCCGGCGGGTGCGCCGCGCTACTCGTCCTCGGCCCTGGGAGCCGCGTAGAAACGCATGTCGACCGGGCGTGCCCCTTCCGTGGCGGTCTCCCGGGAGTGGGCGTAGCGGTCGAGGAGGGTCTGGTACTCGCGCATGAAGGCGAGGAACTCCTCCTTGGTCAGCCAGGTTCCGTACCGCTGCACCTGGGCCCACCCCTCCGGGCCCCGGTACTCCCGGTGGGCGCGGCGGAAGAGTTCGGTGTCGACGTCGATCTTGAGCATGGCGAGCTGCCTGGCGGCGTCGTACTCGTCGGGGGCCATCGTCGCGGGGTCGGGCGTGGTGTGGCTGAAGGGCAGGCTCCGCCACCAGCGCTCCCGCCCCCGCGACTTCTCCGGGATCTCCTCGATGAGCTTCTGCTCGGCGAGTCTGCGCAGGTGGTAGCTGGTGGTGCCGGAGCTCTCGCCGAGTTCGCGGGCGAGCACGGTCGAGTTGGCCTCGGCGTGCCGGTGCAGGTAGTCGAGGATGCGGCGGCGCAGCGGGTTGCCGAGCGACTTGTAGAGGGCGGTGCGCTCCAGGCTGGTCAGCTCGGGGGGCTCGGGCGTGCCGTCGGTCATGCGGTCACCGTAACCCTGAGAACCCTGAGCCGTCCCTGATATCTGCCGAATTTTCTTTGCAGAATTTTCTCTGCGGTCTACGGTGGGGGCATGCGGATTGGACCGGCACGGGCGGGACAACCGAGCACGGAACAAGGCGGGGGGCGATCACGTTGCACGAGACGACTACGACGAAGGCGCGGCTGATGAAGCGGACGAAGCGGTGGGCACTGATCCTGCTCGGCTCCTCCGCCGTGCTGCTCGTGCCGTGGATGGTGGTGCTGGCGGTGACGCTGCCCGCCAGCACCGAGGTGCACAACTGGTCGCTGGCCTGGATCGGGCTGGACGTCCTGATGGCGGCGGGCTGCGCGGCGACGGCGGTCCTGGGCCTGCTGGGCGACGCCCGGGCCCGCCTCACCGCCTCGGCGACGGCATCGGTGGCCGTCCTGGACGCGTGGTTCGACATAACGACGTCACCGGTGGGCCGGGCGCTCGTGGAGGCGCTGGCGAGCGCGGTGGCGGAGGCGGGTCTGGCCGTGGCGTGCGTGTTCCTGGCGCTGTCGAAGGGACGGCAGAGCGAGCCCGTGACCCGGGGCTGACGCGCCCGGGATGATCCGGCCCTCTCGCAACTTCGCCTCCCCCGAAGGACACTCGTAGGCAACGGAGTTGCCGCTGGAGGGGGACGGGACATGCGGGACGCCCACCGGGCGGAGGCCGACCGGCTGCTGGTTCGGGCCGTGGAGGAGGAGGTCCGCCGCTCCGGCGGGCGCGTCGACGGACAACTGCTCCTGTCACGGGCACGCGCGGGCATGGAGACCATGGCGCGGTCGGCCACCGAGGAGTACACGTCGTACACCCACGCGCTGGACGAGACGGAGGCGGGCCGGCAGAGCTTCGGGCAGCGGTACGCCAGGGAGGGCGGCGGAACTCCCTTGCTGGTCGCGGCGGTCGCGGCGGTCGCGGCCACCGTCGCCGACCTCTCCCTGGGCACCGGGGTGGCCACGGCGCTCGGCGCGGGTGTGGTGGTCGGGGTGATCGGTGCCGCGGCCACCGTGGTCAAGGTCGCCGGTTCTCATCTGCCGGCCGCTCATCACCACGCCGGCGCGGCCGGTCAGCCCGGCGGTCCCGAGCAGTTGCGGCTGCAGTGGCTGACCGCGCTCGAGGTGCGGGGCATCCGTCCGTTCCTCGACCAGCAGCGGGTGCTCAGCGCCTCCACGGGACCGAAGAAGCAGGGCCCCGGACTGCGCGGCACGGACAAGAGCGCGGCGGCCCGCAGGCGAACGGTGCTTCAGCAGTCGTTCGGCCAGCTGCCCGACCCGGCGGGCCCGTTCGCCGGCCGGCAGCAGGAGCTGGCGCGGATCCGGCAGTGGGCCCAGGCGGCCCGGGCGGCCACGGAGACGCGTCCGACGGTCGTCGTCCTGCACGGTGAGCCGGGTTCCGGCCGTACGACCCTCGCGGTCCGGGCCACCCACGAGCTGAGGGACCTCTTCCGGGGCGCGGTGGTGGTGGATCTGCGCGGCGGCAGCCGGGACGAACCGCCGCTGCCCACCCGGGACGCCCTGCTGCATCTGCTCAACCGGCTGGGCGCGCCGCGCGAGCAGTTGCTGTTCCGTGAGCGTTCCTCGCCCGACCAGCAGGTGAAGCGGCTGAGCGAGCTGTACCACCAGCACCTCACGGGCCTGCCGGTGACGATCGTGCTGGACGACGCCTGTGACGCCGAGCAGGTGCGCACGCTGATCCCGGAGCGGTCCGACAGCCTGGTCCTGGTCACGGCCCGGGAGCAGCTGGACCTGCCGGCCGATCTGCCGGCCTGGGTGCACCAGCTCCCGGTGACCGCGCTGGACGCGGCGGGCGCGGAGGAGCTGCTCGGCGCCGCGGCGCGGGACGCGTCGGGTCCGTACGACGCGCAGTCGGCGGACCGGATCCGGGAGCTGTGCGGCGGGCTGCCGCTGGCCCTGCGGATCGCGGGTTCCTCGCTGGGCGGGGACACGCCGTCGGGTGCGCGTTCGCCGGGCCGGCTGGCCGCGGATCTCGGCGCGTACGGGCCGGTGGAGCCGGTGGAGCGGGTGCTGTGGCTGCGTTACACCGACCAGCCGGAGATCGGGCGCCGGCTGCTGCGGAGGCTGGCGCTGGCCGGGCGGGCCTCGCTCGGTGCGGCGGCCGCGGCCTCCCTGCTGGCCACGGACGAGGCGGAGGCGACCCGGCAGCTGGTCGCGCTGGCCGGGGCCGGCCTGATCGACCATGTCCGGGGCAGCCGGTACCGGCTGCACGACCTGGTCCGGTCCTTCGCCCAGGCCCGCCTGCTGGACGAGGAGGAGGCGGCCGACCGGACGGCCGCGCAGGAGCGGCTGATCGTGAACTACGCGGAGCTCGCGGACTCCGTGCTGCGTCTGGTGGACGGGAACATGTCGACCCGCTCGGACCGGTTCAGCCCGCACGGCTTCACCTCGCTCGACGAGGCGCTGCGCTGGCTGGACGACGAGTCGAGTTTCATCACGGCGGCGCTCCGGCACGCCGAGGGCGTCGACGAGACCGCCGTGCAGAACCTGCTGGGTGCCCTGTGCGACTACTGCCTGCTGCGCGGTGACCTGTACCGGCTGGGCGAGATCAGTGAGCTGGCGCAGTCGGTGGACCAGGGGCTGATGGTCCGTTCCGTGCAGTGGCGCACGGGTATCGCGGCCCGTCAGCTGGGTGAACTGGACAAGGCCCGCACCACGCTCGCCTCGGTCGTCGACCTCTACATGGAGGCGCATCACGACGCAGGCGCGGCCCGCGCCCTGTGCTCGCTCGGGATCACCCTGCACCATCAGGGCCAGCTCACGGAGGCGGCGGCCAGGCTCCAGGAGGCCCTGGACCTCCAGGCGGCGCCCGAGCTGGCCACCGACCGGGCCTGGACGATGCACGCCCTGGCGGCGGTGCAGCGCGACCGTGCCCGGTTGCCGGAGTCCCTGGACCTGCTCACCCGCTCGCTCGTGCTGCACCGGGAGGGCGGGTCGGTGCACGGTGAGGCCTGGGCGCACTTCCAGCTGGGCCAGCTGGCGCTGCGGATGGGTGACGTACCGCGTGCGGAGCGGGAGCTCGGGGCAGCGCTGGAGCGTTACGGCCGTACCCGGGACGCGCGGGGCGAGGCCTGGGCGCTGACGCAGCTGGCGCGGGCCCGGCTGGTGGACGGGGACACGTCGCCGGCGGTCGAGGGACTGCGCCTGGCCGCCGCCCGCCACCGGGACAACGAGGACGCGCGCGGCGAGGCGTGGACCGTCTACTACCTGGGCCAGGCTCTGGAGGAGGCCGGTTCCCTGGACCAGGCGGTCCGGGAGCTGGAGCGTTCACGGACCATGTTCTCCCGGATGCGGGACGTCTACGGTCTGGCGTGCGCCCGGCACCACTCGGCACGGGTCACCCGCGACCAGCGGGCGGCCCAGACCGGCTCGCTGCGCAACTCCGGTTTCGCCCGGCAGCTGCTCGTCGACGCCCGTGCCGACTTCCAGCGCATCGGTGTCGCCCACGGCGAGGCGTGGACGTGTCTGGAGCTGGCCGTGGTGGACGCCGGCAACGCCCGCACCCAGCAGGCTCTGGCCCTGTGCGACGAGGCGGTGGCCCTGTTCGCCTCGTACGGGGACCGCCGCGGTGAGGACTGGGCGCGTTTCCTGCGCTGCACCCTGCTGCCCTACGCCGCGCCCGGCGGCACGGAGGTGGGCACCGCGGTCGCCCAGGAGGACCTGGCGCAGCTCGCCCGCTCCCGGCATCCGCTGCGCGACGAGAAACTGGCCGAGTACGTCACGGCGTACGGGCTGCTCCTGGAGCGCGGCGTGAGCCTGGAGTCGGGCTGGCAGGCCTGGCGCCTGGGCATGGTGCCCGGCCGGCACGCCCGTGAGGTGATGGGGGTGCCGGTGCCGGGCGGGGCGTGACGCGGGTCAGCCCTTGGGGCGTGCCGCGGGGGTCCCCGAGTCGGCCTTGGCCGCCGGGGACTCCTCGGACTCCGTGGACTCCTTGAAGTCGACCTTCTGCATGTGCTTGCTCATGGACTTCATCAGGCCCCAGACCGCCAGGGCCATCACCGCGAAGACGATGAAGCCGAGGACGCCGGGGGTGACCTTGTTCTCGTCGACCTCCTTGGCGAGGGGGACGAGGTGCGTCAGTGCCAGGCTTGCGCTCATGTCAGGCATTGTCGCGGATGCCCGCAAAGAGGTCGTCCTCGGGGAGGGAGGTATCGACGAGCGACTTCGCGAGCTCGTACTCCTCGGTCGGCCAGACCTCCTTCTGGAGGTCCATCGGGACCTTGAACCAGCCGCCGTCCGGGTCGATCTGCGTGGCGTGCGCGATCAGCGCCTTGTCACGGATCTCGAAGAAGTCCGCGCACGGGATGTGGGTGGTCAGGGTGCGCTCGGTGCGCTCGAACTCGTTCCACCGCTTCAGCCAGTCGCCGTACGGCGACTCCATGCCGCGCGCCAGCAGGGCGTTGTGCAGTGCCTCGGTGCGCGGACGGTTGAAGCCCTGGTTGTAGTAGAGCTTCTGCGACTGGTACACGGGGCCGTACTCGGCCTCGGGGTACTTCTCGGCGTCGGCCGCGCCCTCGAAGGCCACCATCGAGATCTTGTGGGTCATGATGTGGTCGGGGTGCGGGTAGCCGCCGTTCTCGTCGTAGGTGGTGATCACCTGCGGGCGGAAGGCGCGGATCTTGCGGACCAGTTCACCGGCGGCCTTGTCGACGTCCTCCAGGGCGAAGCAGCCGTCGGGCAGCGGGGGCAGCGGGTCGCCCTCGGGGAGGCCGGAGTCGACGAAGCCGAGCCACTCCTGCTTGACGCCGAGGATCTCGCGGGCCTCGTCCATCTCCTTCTTGCGTACCTCGTGGATGTGCTCCTCGATGTACTTGTCGCCCTGCAGCTTGGGGTTGAGGATGGAGCCGCGCTCCCCGCCCGTGCAGGTCACGACCAGCACGTCCACCCCCTCGGACACGTACTTCGCCATGGTCGCCGCGCCCTTGCTCGACTCGTCGTCGGGGTGGGCGTGGACGGCCATCAGTCGCAGCTGGTCAGTCAAGACTCAATCCTCAGTAAGTCGGCGCCCCGGTAGCTCGGGGGTAATCGGCGGCTTCTATAGTGACTGAATCGGGGGGCGAATAATTCCGGGGCCCGGTTCCTGACGGCCCGGGGGTGGTTCCGGCCAGGAGGACGATCATGAGTACCGCGAGCACGCGGCTGCCCGAGGGCCGCTACGGCCGCTCCTCGGACGAGCGCGCCGACCGCCGGCTCAAGGTCGCGGGCGCGGTACTGGGCGCCCTGGTGCTCGTCCTCGTGGGTTACCTGGCCTACCACTACGTCGTGCAGAACAAGATCAGCGCCCAGGTCGTCACCTTCGACGCCTCCGCCGACGCGGTGAAGGTGCACCTGGAGGTCCACAAGGACGCCGGCGCCTCCGGCTACTGCACGCTGCGCTCCCAGGCGGCGGACGGCTCCGAGGTGGGCCGGGCGGACTTCCGTTTCACCGGTTCGGCGACCGAGATCGACCGGGTGGTCACGCTCCGCACCACGGCCCGGGGCACCACGGCGGAGCTGCTGGGCTGCCACGCCGACTGAGGTCAGCCGGAATACGTACACGCTGACCTGCGTTGACGTGATTCTGATGGCTTATGTCCTCCCCCTTCCGCCGTTGAATTGTTAGGCTCGTGGTTTCGCCCTTCCATGAAGGAACATGCTTCCGGGTAGGGCGATGCTTTGTATTCCCAGTACCGACGAGGAGCACCTGTGACCCAGACCAGCGAGAACGTCACCTGGCTGACCCAGGAGGCGTACAACCAGCTCAGGGCCGAGCTGGAGTACCTGTCTGGTCCTGCGCGCACGGAGATCGCCGCCAAGATCGCGGCCGCGCGCGAGGAGGGCGACCTGCGCGAGAACGGCGGGTACCACGCGGCCAAGGAGGAGCAGGGCAAGCAGGAGCTCCGTGTGCGCCAGCTGACCCAGCTCCTGGAGAACGCGAAGGTCGGTGAGGCGCCGGCGTCGGCGGACGGGGCCGTCGCGCCCGGCATGGTCGTGACGATCGCCTTCGACGGCGACGAGGACGACACCATGACGTTCCTGCTGGCCTCCCGCGAGTACGCGAGCGCGGACGTGGAGACCTACTCCCCGCAGTCCCCCCTGGGCACCGGCGTCATCGGGCACAAGGTGGGCGAGAACGCGGAGTACGAGCTGCCGAACGGCAAGAAGGCCTCGGTGAAGATCCTGAAGGCCGAGGCCTACTCGGGCTGACGAACACCGGACTCGGGCTGACGAACACGGACCGAAGTACACCGACCGGGGCCCCCGGCGTCCGCATGACGCCGGGGGCTCCGTCGTGACCTGGGTCACACGGCGGCGGCGTAAACTGTTCCTGCGCAGGTCGGCTTCCTCCGTAGCCCGGTGTCTTCCGTGACCCGGTTTCTCCCGGAGGTCGGTTCCCATGGACCTCAACACCATCACCGAAGTGATCCGGCGGCCGTCCGAGCGGCCCGGCCCGGACTGGCGCGAGGGCGACGCCTGGCTCGCGGGCGGCACCTGGCTCTACTCGGTGGAGCAGCCGGACCTGCGCCGGCTGGTCGACCTGACGGCGCTGGGCTGGGAGCCGCTGGCGCCGACGGACGCGGGGCTGGAGATCGGCGCCACCTGCACCGTCCGCGACCTGTACGCCTTCCCGTGGCCGCGGCACTGGACGGCCGGGCCGCTCTTCCGGGCCGGCTGTGAGGCGTTCCTGTCCTCGTTCAAGGTGTGGAACGCGGCGACCGTCGGCGGCAACATCTGCCTCTCCCTGCCGGCCGGTCCGATGATCACACTGACGGTCGCGCTGGAGGCGCGGTACGAACTGTGGGCGCCCGACGGGTCCGTCCGCTTCGTCGACGCCGTCGACTTCGTCACCGGCGACCACCGCAACATCCTCGCCCCCGGCGAACTCCTGCGGCGCGTCACCGTCCCGGAGCAGGCGCTGCGCGCACGCGTCGCGCACCGGCGCTTCACGCTGACCCGGCTCGGCCGTTCGACCGTGTTCCTCGTCGGCGTCCGGCGGCCGGGAGCGGAAGGCCTCGCGCTCACCGTCACCGCCGGCACCGTGCGGCCGGTCCGGTTCGTCTTCGACTCCCTGCCCGACGCACGGACCCTGCGACGGAGCATCGACGCGCTGCCGGCCGACGTCTGGTTCGCCGATCCCAACGGGACCCCCGACCATCGCCGGCATCTGACGCGGTACTTCGCCGAGGGGATCCGCCGCGAACTCGACGCTGGTGACCTGCCATGACGTACGTCGTGAACGGCCGGAAATACGACCGGGAACCGGCCCCCGGCCAGTGCCTGCGCACCTTCCTGCGCGAACTCGGTCACTTCGGCGTCAAGAAGGGCTGCGACGCGGGCGACTGCGGCGCCTGCACGGTGTGGCTGGAGGGCGCCCCCGTGCACAGCTGCATCACTCCGGCCTTCCGCGCGGAAGGCCGGGAGGTGACCACGATCGAGGGCCTCGGACGTCCCGGCGCCCCGCATCCCGTCCAGCGGCGGTTCGAGGAGGCCCCCGGGTTCCAGTGCGGTTTCTGCACCGCGGGCATGATCATGACGTCGGCGGCCCTCACCGAGGAGCAGCAGGCCGATCTGCCGCGGGCGCTGAAGGGCAACCTCTGCCGCTGCACGGGTTACCGGGCCATCGAGGACGCCGTGCGGGGCGTCGGCGCGGTGGAGACGGCGGCTCCGGGCCGGGCCGTCGGGACGAGTGTCGGCGCGCCCGCGGGCCACGATGTGGTCACCGGCCGTGCCGAGTTCACCATGGACACGCGGATCGACGGCCTGCTGCACCTGAAGGTGCTGCACTCGCCGCACGCGCACGCCCGGATCCTCTCGATCGACCGGAGCGCCGCCCTCGCGGTGCCCGGCGTGCACCGCGTCTACACCTGGGAGGACGTGCCGCGCAGGCGCTTCACCACGGCCATCCACACCGATCACCTGGTCGACCCGGACGACACCTATGTCCTCGACGACACGGTCCGGTTCGCCGGCCAGCGCGTCGCCGCGGTGCTGGCCGACACGGTCGGGGCGGCCGAGGAGGGCTGCCGGCGGCTCGCGGTCGCGTACGAGGTGCTGCCGGCGGTGTTCGACCCGGAGGCGGCCATGGCCGACGGCGCGCCCCAGCTGCACGGCTCCGAGGATCCGTTCGTCCGCGATCCCGTCCACAACGTCCTGCTGGAACTCCACGCGCACATCGGCGACGTCGACGCGGGGTTCGCCGCGGCCGACGTGATCCACGAGGGCACCTACGTCTCGCCGCGGGTGCAGCACGCGCATCTGGAGACCCACGGATCGATCGCCTGGCTGGCGGACGGCCGGCTGAACGTCCGCACCAGTTCGCAGTCGCCGTCGATCGCGAAGGTCAAACTGGAGTACCTGTTCGCGCTCCGCCCGGACCAGGTGAGGGTGTTCTGCGAGCGCGTCGGCGGCGGGTTCGGCGGCAAGCAGGAAGTGATCACCGAGGACCTGGTCGCGCTCGCCACCCTGGACACCGGGCGGCCCACCTGTCTGGAGTTCACCCGTGAGGAGGAGTTCACCACGGCCTCGCCACGGCACCCGATGACCCTGACGGTCCGGCTCGGCGCGAAGGCCGACGGCACGCTCACCGCCCTCCGGGTGCGCAACGTCTCGAACACCGGCGCCTACGGCAACCACGGCGGCGAGACACTGTACGCGGGCGGCGCCGCCGTCATGATCTACCGCTGCCCCAACAAGAAGTACGACGCGTACTCCGTCTACACGAACACCGTGCCGAGCGGGGCACTGCGCGGCTACGGGATGACCCAGCCGGCGTTCGCGGTGGAGTCGGCGATGGACGAACTGGCCCGTGCCCTGCACCTGGACCCGCTGGAGCTGCGCCGGCGCAACATCGTGCGGCCGGGTGATCCGTTGGTCGCCCTGCACGACGGCCCCGACGACGTGCTCTTCACCGAGGACGGACTCGGCAGGTGCCTCGACCTGGTGGGCAGCGCCCTGGCCCGGACCGCGGGGCTGCCGTCGCCCGGTCCCGAGTGGCTGGTCGGAGTCGGTGTGGCCGCCTCCCTGCACGAGACGGCGCCCCCGACGGAACACCTCTCCGAGGCCTGGGTCACCCTCGGCGACGATCTGGTCTACGAAGTGGCCGTCGGAACCGTCGAGTTCGGGGAGGGCACCTCCACGGCCCACGTCCAGATCGCGGCCGGCCAGCTGGGGACGACGCCGTCGCGGATCCGGCTGGTGCAGTCCGACACCGACCGCACCGGGTTCGACACCGGTGCCTTCGCGAGCGCGGGCCTCTTCGTGGCCGGCAACGCGGTGCTGCGCGCGGCGAACGCCGTGCGCGACCGCATCCTGGAGTTCGCCGCGGCGCACACGGGCGTCCACGTCGTGCTGTGCGCGATGGACGACGACGGTGTCGTGTGCGGGGACCGGCGGGTGCCGCTGGCCGAACTGGTCGCGCTGGCCCGGGCGCGTGGCATCCGGTTCACCGCCGCGCGCAAGGCGTACGGCTCGCCCCGCAGCGTCACCTCCAACACGCAGGGCTTCCGGGTGGCCGTGCACCGGGTGACGGGCGAGATACGGATCCTGTACAGCGTGCAGGCCGCGGACGCCGGGGTGATCATCAATCCGGCGCAGGTGCGGGGCCAGATCGAGGGTGGTGTCGCGCAGGGCGTCGGCTTCGCGCTGACCGAGAACCATCACCTCGACGGCAACGGCGTGATGGTGAACCCGAACCTCCGGAACTACCGCATCCCCACCTTCGCCGACGTCCCCCGGACCGAGGTGCTGCTGGTGGGGTCGGCGGACTCGGTGGGGCCCGTGCGCGCCAAGGGGATGGCGGAGTGCTGCATCAACCCGGTCGCGCCGGCCCTGGCGAACGCGGTGCACGACGCCACGGGCGTCCGTTACCGTGCGCTGCCGCTCACTCCGGAACGGGTGTACGGCCGGCTCCCCGCCGAGCAGTCGACGCCGACGGGCTGAGCGGCCATGGACACCGAACGGAACGTGGCCTGCGCGGCGACGGCGATCATCGGCCAGAAGGTGCTGCCCGGGATGGACCGGCAGTTCGAGTCGTGGCAGGAGGATCTGAACGCCGCGGCCGCCTACTACCCCGGTTTCCTCGGCGCCGAGGTCTCCAAGCCGACCCCGCTGCAACCGGACTGGGTCGTCGTGTACCGGTTCGACTCGGTGCCGCACCTACAGGCGTGGATCAACAGCGCTACCCGGCAGACGTATCTGGACGTCGGGGCCCGGTACTTCGACGGTCCGGCGACCCAGCAGGTGGTCAGCAGCGGCAGCCGGTCACTGGATCCGCTGGTCACCGTGGTGGTCACGCACCGCGTCGACGGGAACCAGGTCGACGCCTTCCTCGACTGGCAGCGTCACATGGTGGAGGAGGAGAGCAGGTTCGAGGGGTTCCGCGGGACGGAGCTCTTCCGTCCCGTCGAGGGACTCCAGGAGGAGTGGACCACGCTGTACCGGTACGACACCGCCGAGCACCTGGACGCCTGGCTGACGTCGCCCGAGCGGCGGGAGGTCCTGGCAGAGGGCGAGAAGTTCAGCGACTTCAGACTGCGCACCATCGACAACTCGTTCGGCAGCTGGTTCGCCTTCGAGGGCAACGGCAAGGAGGCACCGCCGCCGCCCTCGGAGACCCGGACCTCCCTCGCCGTCTGGGTGGGCCTCTACCCGACCGTCGTCCTGCTGTCGCTTGCGCTGTCCCCGCTGCACCTGCCGCTCTGGATCAATCTGCTGGTGGGCAACCTGCTGTCGAGTTTCATCATGAGCTTCCTGACCATGCCCTACTACGTGAACCCGCTGCTCGGACGGTGGCTGCGGCCCTCACCGGACGAGCCGCCGGCCCGGGGCAACGCCCGGGGCCTGGGGCTCGTCGCGGTGGTGATGGCCTGCTGGGCGGCGGTCTTCTACCTCGTCACGGTCCGGTTCTGGACACTGCCCTGACCGGCGGTGCCGCGGCCGTCAGCCGGCCGCCCGGCGGTACTTGCGGACCGCGAGCGTCCGGAAGCCCAGGATGATCACGACCGACCAGATCAGCGAGGCCCACACCGGGTGCTGCATGGGCCAGGCGTCCGACGCGTTGAAGCCGGGCGGAAGGTTGCCGAACAGCTCGCGGCAGGCCTGCACGGTGGCGCTGAACGGGTTCCACTCGGCTATGTGACGCAGGAAGGCCGGCAGATGGCTCGCGTCCACGAACGCGTTCGAGATGAACGTCAGCGGGAACAGCCAGATCAGACCGCCCGAGGTCGCCGCCTCCGGGGTGCGCACCGACAGGCCGATGAGCGCGCCGATCCACGAGAACGCGTACCCGAGCAGCAGGAGCAGACCGAAACCGGCGAGCACCTTGCCGATGTTCTCGTGCGTGCGCCAGCCGACGATCAGCGCGACGACCGCCAGCACCACCAGGGTGAGCGCCGTCTGCACCAGGTCGGCCAGGGTGCGCCCGGTCAGCACCGCGCCGCGCGCCATGGGCAGCGACCGGAACCGGTCGATGAGTCCCTTGTGCATGTCGTCGGCGATGCCCGCGCCGGCGCCCGCCGTGGCGAAGGTGACGGTCTGGGCGAAGATGCCGGCCATCAGGAACTCCCGGTAGGCCTGCGTGGAGCTGGACGAGCCGACCGTGATCGAGCCGCCGAACACGTAGGTGAACAGCACCACGAACATGATCGGCTGGATCAGCCCGAAGATGAGCATCTCGGGGATCCGGCCCATGCGAATCAAGTTTCTGCGGGCCACGACCATCGAGTCGTTCACGGCACTCACTTCGCGGCCTCCTCGTGGCTGTCCTTGCCGGTGTTCCCGCGGGTGTTCTGCTTGCTGTCCGGTGCGCCGTCGCCCTCGGGCCGCTCCTCGGCCACGTGTCCGGTCAGGGACAGGAAGACGTCGTCGAGGGTGGGGCGGCGCAGGGCGATGTCGTCTATCTCGATGCCCCGGCCGTCCAGCTCGCGGATGACCTCGGCGAGCAGCTTGGCGCCGCCGGTGACGGGCACGGTGAGCTTGCGGGTGTGCTCCTCGACGGTGGTGTCGCCCTTGCCGAAGCCGGTCAGCACCTCGGCGGCGGTCCGGATGTGGTCGCGCTCGTGCACCACGACCTCGACGCGCTCCCCGCCGGTGCGGGCCTTGAGCTGGTCGGAGGTGCCCTGGGCGATGACCCGGCCGTGGTCCACGACCGCGATGTCGTGGGCTAGGTGGTCGGCCTCCTCCAGGTACTGGGTGGTGAGCAGCAGTGTCGTACCGCCGGAGACGAGTTGCTTGATGACCTCCCACAGCTGCTGGCGGTTGCGGGGGTCCAGGCCGGTCGTCGGTTCGTCCATGAACATCACGGGCGGCGAGACGACCAGGGCGGCGGCGAGGTCGAGGCGGCGGCGCATACCACCGGAGTACGTCTTGGTGGGGCGGTCGGCGGCGTCGGTGAGGTGGAACTGCTCCAGCAGCTCGACCGCGCGGGCCTTCGCCTCCCTGGCCCGCATCTGGTAGAGCCGGCCGACCATCTGCAGGTTCTCACGGCCGGTCAGGTACTCGTCGACCGCGGCGAACTGTCCGGACAGGCCTATGGAGCGGCGTACGGCGTCCGGCTGTTTGAGCACGTCGACGCCCGCGACGACGGCCTTGCCGCTGTCGGGGCGGAGCAGCGTCGTCAGGCAGCGCACGGCGGTGGTCTTGCCGGCGCCGTTCGGCCCCAGCAGTCCGAGGACCGTGCCTTCGGGGACGTCGAGGTCGACGCCGTCCAGTGCCCTTACGTCGCCGAAGGTCTTCACCAGGCCTTCGGCATAGATGGCGCCCGGCATATCAGTCTCCACGTCGTCGGGGATGCTTCGAAAAAGGCTAGGTATGCGCGCTTCGGCCCGCCTATGGTTTTCGCCGACGCGACGGTGTGCGGGCACGGCAAGCGGGCACAGCCACGCGACACACCATAACGCGATGTATCGCGTCCGTCGACGGATTTTCCCGAACGAGTGAATAACTGGTTTCTGACCTGGGGTTTTCGTCTCGTCGGGAGAATCGGCTGCTCAGTCGATGACCGGGTAACCCGCCTCGCGCAGGGCCTGGCCGACCTCCGTGCAGTGCGCCGGCCCCTTGGTCTCCAGGTGCAGTTCCACCTCCGCCTCGGACAGCCCCAGCCGGGGGTCGGTCCGGACGTGACTCACGTCGAGGACGTTGGCGTCGGCCGCCGACAGCACCCCGAGCAGCGTGGCGAGGGCCCCGGGCCGGTCGGTCAGCCGCAGCCGTACGGCCAGGTAGCGGCCCTGCGCGGACATGCCGTGCCGCAGCACGCGCTGCATCAGCACCGGATCGACGTTGCCGCCGGACAGCACCGCGACGACCGGTCCGGCGAAGGCGCCGGGCTCGGCCAGCAGCGCCGCCACCGGACCCGCGCCGGCCGGTTCCACCACCAGCTTGGCCCGCTCCAGGCACAGCAGCAGCGCGGCGGAGAGCTGGTCCTCACCGACCGTACGGACCTCGTCGACCAGCTCCCTGACGATCGCGAACGGCACGTCACCGGGCCGTCCCACTTTGATGCCGTCGGCCATCGTCGCCGGGTTCGCCACCGTCACCGGGTGCCCGGCCGCCAGCGAGGGCGGGTACGCGGCCGCGCCCGCCGCCTGGACGCCGACGATCCGCACGTCCGGCCTGATCGACTTCACCGCGACCGCGATCCCGGCCGCGAGACCGCCGCCGCCCATCCCGACCACGATCGTGCCCACCTCCGGGCACTGGTCCAGGATCTCCAGGCCGACCGTGCCCTGACCCGCGATGACGTCGGGATGGTCGAAGGGGTGGATGAACACCGCGCCGGTCTCGGCCGCGTACTCCTGGGCGGCGGCCAGCGTCTCGTCGACCACCTGGCCGTGCAGCCGTACCTCGGCGCCGTAGTGCCGGGTCGCGCTGATCTTGGGCAGGGGCGCGCCGTCGGGCATGAACACCGTCGAGTGCACCCCGAGCAGCGACGAGGCCAGCGCCACGCCCTGCGCGTGGTTCCCGGCGCTGGCGGCCACCACCCCGGCGGCACGCTCCTCGGGCAGCAGCCCGGCGATCCGGACGTAGGCGCCGCGCAGCTTGAACGAACCGGTCCGCTGGAGGTTCTCGCACTTGAGGTGCACCGGCGACCCGACCAGCTGGGACAGGTGTCTGCTGCCCTCCATCGCGGTCGTCCGCGCGACGCCCGTGAGCATCTTCTGGGCGCCGCGCACGTCGTCGAGGGTCACGGAGCGCAAGGAGTCAGCCGTGCTGTAGCTCATGACTCGAGTCTCGCAGTTCACCGGCCGAAGGCGCGGGTGTGACCAAGCTCCGAGACCGGTTTGCGCAGCGCCGGTACGGCTCGCCCCCTGTCCGCGTACTCTGTCCCCCACACTCCAGCACTCTTCATGAAGTGAGCCCCCGGCCATGCCCACAACACCTGAAATGTCGATGGACATGACGACCGTCGGTGACACCGGTCTACTCGACACGCTGCAGCACGAGGTGGCGGTGTTCGCCCGCCGTGCCGAACAGACTCGGCTCGGCGGTGTCGGGCAGGTGCGCAACTCCATGGACCGTGCCGCGTACCTGCTGCTCAACCGGCTCGACAAGGAAGGCCCCATGGGGGTCAAGGCACTCGCGGCGAGCATGGGGATCGACTCCTCGACGGTCACCCGGCAGGTGGCTCCGCTGGTCGACACCGGGCTCGTCAAGCGCACCTCGCACCCCGAGGACGGCCGGGCCGTGGTGCTCCAGCTGTCCCCGCGCGGGCTGTCCCGGCTGGAGGAAGTCCGTTCCTCGCGGCGCCAGTTGATGGCGGAGCTGACCCAGGACTGGGAACCGCAGGAACGCGAGACGTTCTGTGCCCTGCTGACCCGCTTCAACAGCGCCCTGTCCGCCCGGATGTCCGTGACACCGGTGACGGACGCCCCGCCGGCCTCCTGAACCGACGGGCGCCGGGGCCTGCCGGGAACATCCGTCCCGCGCGCGTGGTGCGCGGCTCTTGACCGAGGGCCCGGCCCTGGCCTCATATGAGACCGGGGCCCGTCGTACCCGTGTCGGGGGTCCCGCGGAGGGGGAGGCGCGGTGCGTGATCGGCAGGCGTCCCAGGATGCCCGCCGGGCCCGGGAGTTCGAGGCGTTCGTCGCGGGCGCGGCCGGACGGCTCCTGCATGCCGCCACCCTGCTGACCGCCGAGACCCCGGACGCCAACCCGCGCGCCCGGCGCCTGCTGACCCTCGCCCTCGCGCACACCTACGCGGGCTGGGACCGGCTGCGCGGCGACGACCCGTACGACCGCGCCCGCCAGCACCTCGCCCTGCGCTTCGCGAACTCCGCCTGGCACCAGTACGGCGGTCCGCTGAGCCGCGCCCGCCCGCACCCCGGCACCACGCTCGCCGCGCTCACCCCGCAGGAACGTCTGATCCTGGTGCTGCGGCTGTACGAGGGGGTCGCCGAGGAGCAGACGGCGGCGCTGCTGGGCCTGCCCACGGAACGCGTGCGCCTGCTCTGTGACCGGGCGACGGCCACCCTGCTGCACCCGCCCCGCAGGGCGGCGCGCACGCTCCTAGGAGCGAAGCCGGCACCGTCGTGAACCGGATCGAGCGCGAGGCGGCCGCCCGCCGGCTCATGGAGCGCACCCCGCCCCCGGTACCGCCCGACCTCTACGGCGAGGTGCTGCGGCGGGGCGGCCGCATGCTGCGGCGCAGGCGCAGGGCCCGCAGGCTGCTGTGGCTGCTGCTGTGCGCGGCCGCGGTGGCGTTCACCGTGTGGGCGGCCACCGTCCACCCGTGGGCGGAGCCGCCGTCCACGACGACCCCGCCCGTCACCGACTGGTGACCGGTCAGCCGAGCGCCTGCCTCAGGTCTTCCAGCAGGTCTTCGACGTTCTCGATGCCCACGGACAGCCGCACCAGGTCGGCGGGCACCTCCAGGGCGGAGCCCGCCACCGACGCGTGCGTCATCCGTCCCGGGTGCTCGATCAGCGACTCGACCCCGCCCAGGGACTCGCCGAGGGTGAAGACCTTGGCGCGGTTGCAGACCTCGACGGCCGCCTCCTCACCGCCCTCGACCTGGAAGGAGACCATGCCGCCGAAGGCCTTCATCTGCTTGGCGGCGGTCTCGTGCCCAGGGTGCTCGGGCAGGCCCGGGTAGAGGACACGCGTCACGCGCGCGTGCCGGCTCAGCATGTCGGCGATCCGGGTGGCGTTCTCGCTGTGCCGGTCCATGCGCACCGCGAGCGTCTTGGTGCCGCGCAGCACCAGCCAGGAGTCGAACGGCCCGGCGACCGCGCCCATGGCGTTCTGGTGGTAGGCCAGCTCCTCGCCCAGCGTCTGGTCCGACACGATCAGCGCACCGCCGACCACGTCCGAGTGACCGCCCATGTACTTCGTCAGGGAGTGCACGACCACGTCCGCGCCGAGGGAGAGCGGCTGCTGGAGGTACGGCGTGGCGAAGGTGTTGTCGACGACGAGCCGGGCGCCCGCGTCGTGCGCGACCTGGGCGACGGCGGCGATGTCGGTGATGCCCAGCAGCGGGTTGGAGGGGGTCTCCACCCAGACCGCCTTGGTCTTCGGGGTGATCGCGGCGCGCACGGCGGCCGGGTCGCTGGTGTCGGCGACCGACCACTCCACGCCCCACCGGGAGACGACCTTCGCGAACAGCCGGAACGTGCCGCCGTAGGCGTCGTTCGGGATGACCACGTGGTCGCCGGGGCTGAGCAGCGTGCGCAGCAGGGCGTCCTCGGCCGCCAGGCCGGACGCGAACGCCAGCCCGCGGCGCCCGCCCTCCAGCGCGGCGAGGTTCTCCTCCAGGGCGGTCCTGGTGGGATTGGCGCTACGGCTGTACTCGTAGCCACCGCGCAGGCCGCCGACGCCGTCCTGCTTGTAGGTCGAGACCTGGTAGATCGGCGGTACGACCGCGCCGGTGAGGGGGTCCGCCGTGTTGCCCGCGTGGATGGCGAGGGTCTCGAAGTGCTGACTGATGTGCCTGTCGCTCATGAGTAGTGAGCCTAGTGCTCCCGCGCGCCCGGCGCGTTTTGCACCGGGCGCGCCGCCGGTGGTCCACAGACCACGGCACGGGTTGACCACAGGGCACGACACCCGTTGTCCACAGGCCACGGGACCGGTTGTCCACAAGCCACGGGACCGGTTGGCCAATTGTCGGCGCCGTCTGGTTCGCTTGACGCATGGCGATTCTCTGGACCCTGATGGCGCTGCTCCTGCTGAGCTTCGCGCTGCTCCCCGTCCTGCGGCGGCGGCGCGGCGTGATCGAGCGGGTCCACCCGAGCCACCCGGACGCCGCCGACCCGGCGGACTACGGATTCGTGCGCGAGGAGGACCTGGACGTCCGCCTGCCCGGCCCCGACCAGGACCTGCTCGACGTCCTCGACGTCGTGCAGCGCACCCAGGACTACCGGGCGGCCGCGCAGCTGCTCGCGGGCACGGAGATCACGGGTGAGGTGCGCTGGCAGCGGGTCCAGGCCTTCGCCGGCGCGGCGGCCCTGGAGCTCAAGGAGCGGCCGGGCGGGGTCAGCGAGACACCGGGCGGCCAGTGGCTGCGGGTGTGGCGGGCCGAGCAGCCCAAGGACGCGGGCGGCGCCGCCGTGCACGCGGAGTTCCTGGCGCAGCAGGCGTGGCGGACGTCGACACCGGGCACCGACGACTTCCGGATCATCATGGAGGAGGCCAGGGACGCCTGCGGGCAGGCGGCGCTGCTGTCCCCCGGCGACCCGGTGCCGTACGTCACCGAGCTGTCGGTGGCGCGCGGGCTGAACTACTCGCAGCCCGAGTTCGAGAAGCTGTGGCTGAAGATCCTGGACCGCGCGCCCACGCACATGGGGGCGCATCTGGCGGCCCTGCACTACTGGTGCGAGAAGTGGCACGGTTCACGCGAGCTGGCGTACTCCTTCGCGGAGGCCGCCGCCGCCCGTGCCCCGCGGGGCTCACTGCTGGCCGCGCTGCCGTTGTTCGCCGTCTTCGAGCACCTGCCCGAGGTCAACCTGGTGGCGGGCTTCTACCAGAGCGAGGTCGTCACCAAGGCGGTCCACGGCGCCCTGCACGCCGTGCACGCGGCCCGCCAGGACGACCCGATGCTCGCCCACGTCCGGCACCTGCTGGTCTTCTTCCTGGTGCGCTCCGAGCGCTGGTCGGAAGCCATGGGTGAGCTGGTGAGCGTGGACGGGCACGTGGGGGCCCTGCCGTGGACGCTGTCGGCGAACCCGGCAGCCGAGTTCGCCCTCTACCGCGCGCTCGCGGTGGCCGGCTACGAGGCGAACGGCGGGAACCCGGCGACGCTGCGGAGCTGAGGCGACCCTGCGGAGCTGAGCATCCCGCACGCCTGGTTCCGCTCCGTGGTTCAGTCCCTGGCGCCGCCGCACCTCGGCTCGGCGAGGCCGCCCTGCCGGGGCGTTCGCGCCGGCGGGGACGGGTGGGTGCCGTCTCCGGCGACCGGCTGGAAGTAGTGGTCCAGGGCCCAGGCGGCCAGGCGGGCGCCGGCCCGGCAGCCGGCCACGTCCGCCGTGCGGGAGTGGACGCCGCCCCACACCCGGGCGTCGACGACGTCCCGGTCGAGATCGTCAGCGGACCCGTAGAACCGCGTGGTGCCGGTGACGTCGGACGGGACGTGAAGGTCGATGTGCGAGGTGCCGAGGACGCCGGTCAGGGCGCGTGCCACGGCGGCGGCGACGGTGGTGTGGCCGGCGACGTGGTCCGGGTGCGGCGGGGTGACGAGCAGCGGCTCCCAGGCGGGGTCCGCCGTCGTCGCGGGGTTGCCGTCGGTGTCGGCGAGGCGGATGGCGGTGACCGGCCGCCAGGAGGCGTAGTGGAGCTTGGCGTCCCATGCCGTGACCACGGCGTCGGTCGCGGACGCGTTCACCGCGGCGAACAGCCGGGCCGTCTCGGCGACGCCGAGCCGGTGCCGGGCGGCGTGGTCCCGTACGGCTGTCTCGACCTGTTCGACCAGGTTGCCGCTGAAGAAGAGGGCGGTCTCGGTCTGCCGCGCGCTCCGGTCCGAGCCGGTCTTCGCGCCCATCGCCTTCAGCTCCTGGATGTCCCGGGCGTAGGCGGCCGAGGACAGGGCGGGAGGTCCGCCGGGGCGGAACTGCTGCGGGGAGACGAGCAGGAGAGGGCGGAGCCTGGCGAGCCAGGTGTCGATGAAGGGCTGGAACGCGGGCGGGGTGGGCCGCCAGACCCCCGGTGCCGGGGCGGCGGTGAACGGAACGTCCGCGAACCGTCCGTCCCCTTCGCGGAGTTCGATGACGCGGGCGGCGGCGCGTCGTCCGTAGTCGACGCCGCGGTCCGTGGCCTGGCCGGCCGGCAGGGCGGCGAGCGTGTCCGCGTAGGCGGTGTCGAGCCGCGCCCCGAAGGCAGGGAACAAGGTGAGCAGCACGTCGTGGGCCGCGGTGGCGGCGGCCGCCGCGGAGGAGGCCCCGGCCGGACCGCGCTCGTGCCATTTGTAGAGGGCGTAGCCCCCCTCGATCCCCACCACGGCGTTGTACACCGCGACGGAGACGAACCCCTCCCAGACGGCCGCCTGCCCGGAGGGGCGGGGGCCGAGACCGGCCTTGATCGTGTCGGTGGCGACGGCGTTCCAGTCGCGGACCACGGCTGCCGGGTCCGCCACGCCCCGGGTATCCACGACGGGAGGGGGCGCCGCGGCGGTGAGCGTCACGAGGGCGGCGGCCGCGACGGCGCAGACGAATCCCCGGACACGAGAACGCGGTCGAACGGGAGGAGAGGGCTCTTGGTACACGTCGTCCTCACTGGAGTCGAGTGCCCAAGGCATAGCAACGCGCCACTCCACGATCAAGACAACTCGCCGCAAACCGGGCGGACGTCTCGCGCCCTCGCCCGCTCCGGGGTCAGGCCTCGCGGCGCTGTTCCTGGACGGTCTTCATCAGGTCGGCCAGAGCGGACTCGCTCTCGTCGTCGCGCCGGTCGTCGATCGCGGCGAGGGCGGCGGCCGCGGCGGCGCGGACCGGGTGGGGAAGACCGTCGGCGGCCGTGAGCCGGTAGGCGGCGTTGCGGCGGGCCCGGCGCTCGGCGGAGTCCACCGCGTCGGGGCCCGACAACGGGAAGACGGCGGCGCGGTACGCCGATATCCCGAGCACCATCATGTCCGCGATCCCGTCGGCGTAGCCGAGCGCCGCCGCCCTGCCCTGGCCCTCCCGGATGGTCGCGATCATGTGCCGGCGGGACAGCACCGAACCCAGCGCTCCGCCGCCTCCCAGGGAGATGGCGCAGGCGACCGCGAGGAACGGCCCGTCCCACACGTAGCCGGTGATCCCGCCGAGGACCGCGAGGGCGACGGTCCACGCCGCCGCGGTCCGGGCACTTATCCGCTCGGGTGTGGTGTCCATGGCGAGAGTGTGCCAGCCGGCGGGGACGGCACCCGCGCCGGGTGGGCACCGCCCCCGCCACGGCTCGCGCCGCCCCCCTCAGGACACCCGGCTCAGCCCTGCGTACGGGCGGGCAGGCGCCAGCCCGGGCGCGGGAAGTGGCAGGTGTAGCCGTTGGGGTAACGCTCCAGGTAGTCCTGGTGCTCGGGCTCGGCCTCCCAGAAGGGGCCCACCGGCTCCACCTCGGTGACGACCTTGCCCGGCCACAGCCCGGAGGCGTCCACGTCGGCGATGGTGTCCTCGGCGACCCGCTTCTGCTCGTCGTCCGTGTAGTAGATCGCCGAGCGGTAGCTGAGGCCGATGTCGTTGCCCTGGCGGTTCCTGGTGCTCGGGTCGTGGATCTGGAAGAAGAACTCCAGGATCGCGCGGTAGTCGGTCTGCTCGGGGTCGAAGAGGATCTCGATGGCCTCCGCGTGCGTGCCGTGGTTACGGTACGTCGCGTTCGGCACGTCACCCCCGGTGTAGCCGACCCGGGTCGCGGTCACGCCCGGGAGCTTGCGGATCAGGTCCTGCATCCCCCAGAAGCATCCGCCCGCCAGCACGGCCCTCTGCGTCTGCGCAGCCATCGCGACTCCTCCTCTTTCTGTCGTGCCCACGCGGTCACGACCACTCAGCTCAACACCCGAAGGCCCCGAGCGATTCCGCCTCCGACCGGTGCGCGCACCTCCGCTCGCCGGCCACGGACCCTGGCTGACAACGCCCGCCGCACCAGAGTCCCCGCGTTCCCAGGGTCGGCCTGCCATGCCGCGTCCAGGTCCGCCGGCGCGCCGTCGGATCCGGGGCGGTTCCGGTTGCGGATCACCGGGTCGCCGTGCCGGGAAAATCGGTTGCCTCGGGGCGGGTCGGGCGGCTGAATGGCGGTCATGGCCGACATCCATGGGTCGTACGACGAGTTGTTCGCCGCTGTGCCCCGGTTTCTGTCCGGGCTGCTGGACGACGGGGACGTGGGAGGTGCCGTCGCCGTCTTCGTGGACGGGGCTCCCGTGGTGGACGTGTGGGGCGGGTTCGCCGACGCCGGGCGGGCGCGGCCGTGGGAGCGGGACACGATCGTCAACGTGTTCTCCGTGACGAAGACGATAACCGCGCTCTGCGCGCTCGTCCTGGTCGACCGGGGTGAGCTGGAGCCGGACGCGCCGGTGGCCCGCTACTGGCCCGGGTTCGCCGCGGCCGGCAAGGAGAACGTGCTGGTGCGGCACCTGTTGTCGCACACCGCCGGGCTGCCCGACTGGGAGGGGCCCATCGAGGAGCTGTACGACTGGACGGCCGCCACGGCGCGGCTCGCCGGCCAGGCCCCGCGGTGGGAGCCGGGGACCGCGGCCGGCTACCACTCGCTCACCCAGGGGTTCCTGGTGGGTGAGGTGGTGCGCCGGATCACCGGGCGGACCGTGGGCGAGTTCTTCGCCGCCGAGGTGGCCGGGCCGCTCGGCGCCGACTTCCATGTCGGGCTGGGGGCCGAGCACGACGGGCGGGTGGCGCTCACCGTGCCGCCGCCGGGGGCGGACGAGGACTACACGGCCAGTGCGCCGGGCCGGGACGCGACGGCGCCCTCCGCCGCCACCGCGCTCCGGGTCCGGGACGGCAACAGCCTCGCCTGGCGCCGGGCGCAGATCCCCGCGGCCGGCGGCTTCGGCAACGCCCGTTCGGTCGCCCTGGTCCAGTCCCTGCTGGCCTGCGGCGGAACCGTCGGCGGAGTGCGGGTGCTGTCCCCGGAGGGCTGCGAACGGGCACGCGAGGTGCAGTTCGAGGGCATGGACCGGATCCTCGGCATGCCGTGCCGGTACGGCCTCGGGTACGGCCTCTTCGGCAACGCGCTCGGCTGGGGCGGCTGGGGCGGCGCCCTCGTCTGGGTCGACCCGGAGGAACGGCTGGCGATGGCCTACGTGACGAACCAGATGCGCGAGCCCGCCGCCGACAACCGCGGTGTCGAACTGGTCATGGCCGCCCAGGACGGCCTCAAGGGGCTCCGCGCCTGATCCGCCCCGGCCCGTCGGTCAGCCGCCGCTGCCGTAGGGGCGGGTGAGGATCTCCAGCCGGTGGCCGTCGGGGTCGTCGAAGTAGGTGCCGCGGCCGCCGTCGTTGTGGTTGATCTCGCCGGGGCGGCTGTGGTGCGGGTCGGCCCAGTAGCCGATGCCGGCCTCCCGGACCCGGCCGAAGATCGCGTCGAAGTCGTCCTCGGAGACCAGGAAGGCGTAGTGCTGCGGCGGGATCTCGCCGGGGCTGTCCATGTAGTCGAGGGTGACGCCGTTCGGCAGTGCGACGGGGACGAACGGACCGTATTCCGGGCTGACTTCGAGACCGAGGATGTCGGCGAGGAACCTCGCCGACGCGTGCCTGTCGTGAGCGGCGACGATGGTGTGGTTCAGGTTCACGGTCATCGTGGGACCTCCTCCCGTCCAACGTACTCCCGGCACCGGTTAAGGTAAGGCTTGCCTTAGTCGATGATCGGGAGGGCCAGTCGTGCGTGCGTCGAGATCGAGGGCCGTCCTGGCCGTGTCCGCCGTGTCCGTGGTGGGCGCCCTGCTGGCCGGCTGCGGCTCCTCCGCCACCGGCGACGACCGTGCCGCCGCCCACGCCGACGGGGCCGTGAACAAGGTCGCCGGCGCCTCCGAGGGCCCCGCCGCCGCACCGAGCGCCCTCGCCGACGGCATGGGCTCCGACAACGCCACCGACGGCAACTTCCCGCGTACGGTGACCCACTTCGAGGGCAGCACCACCATCGGGGCACGGCCGGAGCGGATCGCGGTACTCAGCACCGGCCAGCTCGACGACCTGCTGGCCCTCGGCATCGTTCCGGCCGCCGGCACCCGCGCCGAGAACGCCGGCCTGGTCCCCGGCTACCTCGCCGAGGCCTTCCCGCAGTACAAGCGGAAGCTCGCGGCGATGACCGACGCGGGCACCCGCCAGTCCCCCAACCTGGAGTCCCTGGCCGCCGCCAGGCCCGACCTGATCCTGGTCAACGACTCGCTCGGCGACCTCTACCCCCAGCTGTCGAAGATCGCGCCCACCGTGGTCACCGCGGGCCAGGGCATCAACTGGAAGCGCGACCTGTTGCTGGTCGGCGACGCCGTCGGCAAAGGGCAGCAGGCACGGGAACTCCTCGACGGCATCGTCCGCGGCGCCAAGGCGAGCGGGTCGGCCCTGAACGGCTCCACCACCGTGTCGATGGTCCGCTTCACCCCCGACCGGACCCGGATGTTCGGCGTCTCCTCCTTCACCGGTTCGATCGCCGTCGACATGGGCCTCGCCCGCCCCGCGTCCCAGCGGTTCACCGCCATCTCGCAGGACATCAGCGCCGAGAAGGTCGACACCGCCGACGGCGACTGGATCTTCTACTCGGTGCAGGGCGACCCCGCGAAGACGGACGCCGGGAGCACTCTGGCGGGCCCGCTCTGGAAGTCGATGAAGGCGGTGCGCGCCGGTCACGCCGTCCAGGTCGACGACGACCCCTGGTACCTCAACGCCGGCCCCACGGCCGCGCGGCTGGTCGTACGACAGCTCGCCGAGCACCTCCGGTAAGTGCGCCGCGCCCTCGTCTGGCCGACAGCCACCCTCGCGGTGGCCGTCGTCGCCGTGCTCAGCCTCGCCGTCGGCACCCGTGCCGTGCCGCCCGCCACCGTGTTCGACGCCCTGCTGCACGGCGGCACCTCGCCCGACGCCCTGGTCGTACGGTCCCTGCGGCTCCCCCGCACCGGGATCGGCCTCACCGCGGGCGCCGCGCTCGGCCTCGCCGGAGCCACACTCCAGGCCGTCACCCGCAACCCGCTCGCCGACCCCGGCATCCTCGGACTGAGCCAGGGCGCGGCGGCGGGCGTCGTGCTGGCCATCGTCCTCGGGGGCGCCGCGTACGGCTTCGGGGCGTACGTCTGGTACGCCTTCACCGGCGCGGTCGTCGCCGCGTGCCTGGTCTACGGCGTCGCCGCGCGCGGCCGGGGCGGGGCGTCGCCCGTGAAGCTGGCGCTCGCCGGCACCGCCCTGTCCGCGATGACCGCGGGCGCCACGACGGTGGTCCTCACCTCCAGCTCGGCGACCCTCGACCAGTTCCGGTTCTGGCAGGTGGGGGCGCTCAGCGGCCGGGACGCGGGGACGGTCGTACGGATGCTGCCGTTCCTGGCGGCGGGCGCCGTACTGGTCCTGTCGTGCGCACGCGGTCTCGACGCGCTGGCCCTGGGCGACGAGACGGCCCGCGCGCTCGGGCACCGGGTGCATGTGGTCCGGGGGTGCGCGGCGCTGGGCGCGACCCTGCTGACCGCCGCCGCGGTGGCCGCGGCCGGCCCGATCGCGTTCGTGGGCCTGGTGGTGCCGCATCTGGCACGGAGGCTGGTCAGGAGCGGCGGGTACGGACGGGTGCTGCCGCTGTCGACGCTGCTGGGAGCGGGTCTTCTTGTGGCCGCCGATGTACTGGGCCGAGTGGTGCGGGCCCCCGCGGAGGTGCCGGCGGGCGTGATGACGGCGCTGGTGGGGGTGCCGGTACTGGTGACCCTGGTACGAAGGAAAGGCACCGCGACGTGAGGCACACCCGGGGTAAGGGCTGGCGGGCGGGGACGCTTACCGGCGCTGACAGAGTGCCGCCCGCGCCCACCCGTGCCGCCCAAGCGGCACGACTGCCCGCGGCTCAGACAGAGGCGCGAGTGCAGCGCCCCGCCAGGGGCGCGGGGAACTGCGCGACAAGCCCCCACCGGCCCGCAGTCGCCGTGCTCCGGTCCCGCTGGCTCGCAGTCACCGTGCACCGCCCCCGTCGGCTCGCAGTCGCCGTGCTCCGGTCCCGCCGGCCCGCAGGGGCGTACGTGCTCCGCCCTCACCCCCGCTTCTCTCTGCTCCTGCACAGGCGGTCGCCGGCTGTTGTCCTCGGGCTGCTCGTGCTCCTCGCCGCCGTCATGGCCGCCTCCGCCTCCCTCGGCCAGACCTACGTCCCGCCCCCGGACGTCTGGCGCACGATCCGCGGCGACCAGACCCCGTACGCCCTGGTCGTCGGCGAACTCCGCGTCCCCCGTATCGTCCTCGGCGCCCTCGTCGGCACAGCCCTCGGCCTCGCCGGAGCCCTCGTGCAGACCGTCACCCGGAACCCGCTCGCCAGCCCGGATGTCATCGGCGTGGGACACGGCGCCGCCGCCGCGACCGTGGCTGGAGATCCCGGTGGGTGCGCTGACCTCCCTGGTCGGCGGTCCCTGTCTGCTGTACCTGCTGGGCCGCGGACGGGCGCGCTGACTCAGATCGTCGCGGTGTCGATCACGAAGCGGTAGCGGACGTCGCTGTTGACGACCCGCTCGTACGCCTCGTTGATCTGGTCGGCGCTGATGAGTTCGATCTCCGCGCCCAGGCCGTGCTCGGCGCAGAAGTCGAGCATCTCCTGGGTCTCCGGGATACCGCCGATACCGGAGCTGCTCAGGCTGCGGCGGTTGCCGAAGACGGAGGAGAGCAGGATGTGCACGGGCTCCTCGGGAATGCCGACGTTGACCATCGCGCCGTCGGTGCGCAGCAGCGACAGGTAGGCGTCGAAGTCCAGCGGGGCCGACACCGTGTTGAGGATGATGTCGAAGGTGCCCTTGAGCTCCTCGAAGGTCTTCGGGTCGCTGGTCGCGCGGTAGTGCGTGGCGCCCAGCTTCAGGCCGTCGTCCTTCTTGCGCAGGGACTGGGACAGGACGGTGACCTCGGCGCCGAGCGCGGCGGCGATCTTCACGCCCATGTGGCCCAGGCCGCCGAGACCGACGACCGCGACCTTCTTGCCGGGACCGGCGTTCCAGTGCTTGAGGGGGGAGTACGTGGTGATGCCGGCGCACAGCAGGGGCGCCGCGACGTCGAGCGACAGGCCGTCCGGGATGCGGACGACGTAGTTCTCGTCGACGACGATCTTCTGCGAGTAACCGCCGTAGGTGGGCTGCCCGTCCTTGCCGACGGCGTTGTACGTCCAGGTGGGGCCGCCGCCGGTGCAGTACTGCTGGAGACCGGCCTTGCAGTTGTCGCACTCGCGGCAGGAGTCGACCATGCAGCCGACGCCCACCCGGTCCCCGACCGCGTACTTGGTGACACCCGGGCCGACCTCGGAGACGACGCCCGCGATCTCGTGACCGGGCACCATCGGGAAGATCGCCGTACCCCAGCCCTCGCGGGCCTGGTGGATGTCGGAGTGACAGATACCGGCGAACTCGACGTCGATGAGCACGTCGAACTCGCCGACCGCGCGCCGCTCGATCGTGGTCCGCTCCAGCGGTGCCTTGGCGGCGGGCGCGGCGTAAGCAGCAACAGTGGACATGAGGGGGGTTCTCCTAGGGATGACGTCGCACCCGGCTGCCTTCTTCCGTTCCGGGCACGCTTCCAGCCTGCCCCACGCTACGTCCGTCACCCAGCCCCCGCCTCTGCGTACGTCCGCTGTGCCTACCACTGGCGGGGTCAGGTTCCGGTGCGTACGACCATGAATACTGGAGGTATGGAAGACCACCCCCTGCCCGCCTCCCCGGCCCCGGACCGGCCGGCCCTCTCTCCGTCCCTCTCCCCGTCCCTGGACCGGCGTGCCGAGCTGAGCGAGTTCCTGCGCAGCCGGCGGGCCCGGCTGCGCCCCGCCGACGTGGGGCTGCCGGACTTCGGGCGGCATCGCAGGGTGCCGGGGCTCAGGCGGGAGGAGCTGGCGCAGCTGGCCGGGGTGTCGGTGGCGTACTACACGCGCCTGGAACAGGGCAACGGACGGAACGTGTCGGCGGAGGTGCTGGATTCCATCGCCCGCGCGCTGCGGCTCTCCGACGCGGAGCACGCGCACCTCACGCATCTCGCCAAGGGCAAGCAGCACAAGAAGAAGCCGTCGGGGCGGCCCCAGCAGGTGCGGGCGCCGCTGGCGCAGCTGCTGGACGCGATGGAGGGCGTGCCCGCGTACATCGTGGGGCGGCGCTCGGAGATCCTGGCGTGGAACCGGCTGGCGGCGGCGGTCTTCGGCGACTGGGCGGAGCTGCCGGCCGCGGAGCGCAACTGGGCGCGGCTGACGTTCCTGCGTCCCGACTACCGTGATCTCTTCGTCGACTGGGAGCAGAAGGCCATCGACATCGTGTGCCAGCTGCGGATGGACGCGGGCTGCTATCCCGACGACACCCGGCTGTCCGCGCTGGTGGGCGAACTCTCCGTGAAGAGCGAGGAGTTCCGTCGGCTGTGGGCGACGCACGACGTCAAGGAGAAGAGCCACGGGCTGAAGCGGATGCACCACTCGCTGGTGGGTGAGCTGTCGTTGAACTACGAGTCGTTCCGGATGCCGGACGACACGGACCAGGCCCTGGTCACGTACCACGCGGAGCCGGGTTCGGCGTCGGCAGAGGCGCTGCGGCTGCTGGCCAGCTGGGGCCGGGACGCGACCCGGGTCCCGTCCGCCCCCTGACCTCCCCGCACGGGGAACGGCCCGCCGGAAGCCGCGCTTCCGACGGGCCGCTCGCCGAAGGTCTACTCGGCGGCTGACGCGCTCACTTGGCGTAGTACGCGTTGTAGATCGAGATCGTCGACCGGTTGCCCTTCTTGTCGGCGATCTTGGCGTGGAACGAGACGGCCTTGCCCTTGGCCGGGTTCTTGACGGTGATCTTGCCGTGGCTGACCGTCAGCTTCTTCCAGGTCCGGCCGTAGTCGTACGACACGTAGACCGTGAGGGACTTCAGGTTGCGGCCGGCGGCCGAACCCTCGACGGTGACCGGGAAGGTGACCGTGCTGCCCGCCGTGACGCGGCTGTCGAGACCGGTCTTGGCGCCGAAGTGGACGGTGGAGGCGGGCAGCTTGGCCGGTATGCCGTTGCTCGGCTTCTTCGAGTGGAAGGTCCAGCTCGCGTCGATCCGGGTGGAGGCGGCGGCGACCTTGACCGAGCGGATGACCGAGGTGGTCAGCTTGTACTCGGCGTCGCCCGACGGCACGGTGAACATGCCGTCGCCGAACAGCGGGTCCTTGTTGGAGCCCACCTTGGTGCCGTTGCGGTACAGGGTGGTGTTCACCGACAGGAAGTCGGAGGACCCGGGGTGCTTGGCGCTGTCGGAGAACAGCGGCACGATGCCGTAGATCTGGTTGCCGTCACGGTAGAGCCCGTACTCGGACGTGAGGTGCGGGCCGAACACGGCGGTGTTGAAGGTGTTCTGGTAGGTCTTGCCGGCCTGGTAGGCCTTCGCTTCCCCGACGGTGTAGTAGGCGTCGGCGACCGGGAAGCCCTGGGCGTCGTGGGAGCCGAACTGCATGGCGTCGAAGGCCCACTGGGCGTGGTCGACGGTGGAGAGGTGGAAGGTGCGGGAGCCGGGCAGCTTCTGCTCCACGGCGTCGCCCATGACGACGTCCTCGCCGACGACACCCCACGGGGAGACCGCGCCGGTCTTGCCCGGCGCGGACGCGCCGACCGTGTTCCTGACCGTGGCCAGCTCGCCGGCCTTGAAGTGCCGGACCTTGCCGGCCTGGAACTTCCTGACCAGGGCGCTGGTGGCGACGTCGTACTCCTCGTCGGCGCCCTTGGTGAACTGGCCGCTCCAGGTCTGGGTCAGGCCGTCCGTGACCTCGCCGCCCAGCGGCGCGGTACGGATCTTGTCGAAGGTGTCGAAGCCGACGCCGAAACCGACGCCCGCGGGGTCGTACATGTAGTCGATGGTCGCGGAGTGCGGCTCGGCCTGCGCGTCCGGCACGGTGATGTCGGACGCCTTGGTGGTGCGGGCGTCGACGGTGACCGTGAGGTCCCTGGTCACGCTCAGCTTCGGCTGGACCAGCCAGTCGAGACCGCCGTCGAAGGTGGTGAAGTCCTTCGCGATCCAGGCGTCGAGCAGGTACGTGCCCTTCGGCACCCGGATCGTGGTGGTGCCGGAGTCGGACACCGGCACGTTGATCGCACGGCCGTTGCCGAGGCCCGCGTAGCCGACCAGAGCGGTGTTGTAGACGCCGGTCGGGTTCCCGTCCTGCCCGATGTGCTTGACCGTCACGCTGTACGACTGCACCTCACGCTGGACCGCGGCCGCCGTACGGACGGTCTGGCCGCCGCCGGTCGCCGTCACGTACGCCGAGTAGCCGCCGTCGAGCGTGCCGCCCAGCTTCGTGTTGACGGTGACGTCGACGGAGGCGGTGCCGCCCGCCGGGACGGTCACCTTGGTCGCGCCCAGCTTGAAGAAGCCGACCGGGGCCGCCGCGCCCTTGGGGTCGGTGGCGGTCGCCGCGAGGCTGAGGGTGACGTCCTTGGTGCCGAGGTTGCGGTAGGTCAGCTGCTTGGTGACCGGGGTGTCGTCGGTGTGCGGCCACTGCTGCACACCGAAGTTGACCGACGACGGCTCGGCGAGCACGGTCTGCTTGATGGCCTTGTCGACGGCGATCCGGCCCGTGCCCTGCTGGAACGGCGAGTACTTGCCGCCCTTGGCGGAGCCGGTCAGGGCCTCCTTCAGCTCCTGGTAGCCCCAGTCCGGGTGCTCCTGCTTGAGGATCGCGGCGGCGCCCGCCACGTGCGGGGTGGCCATCGACGTACCGGAGATGGTCAGGTAGCCGGGCGGGTTCTCGCCGACCTCCTGGTCGATGACGCTGCCCTTGGCCGCGGCGGCGGTGATGTCGACGCCCGGCGCGGTGACGTCCGGCTTGAGGGAGCCGTCGGCGGCGGGGCCGGTGGAGGAGAAGTCGGCGAGCTTGTCGTCGCCGTCGACCGCGCCGACGGTGAGCGCGGACTCGGCGCTGCCCGGCGAACCGATCGACTCGGGGCCCTCGTTGCCCGCGGCGATCGCGAACAGGATGCCCTTCTCCTTGGAGAGCTTGTTGACCTCGGCCTCCAGCGGGTCGATCTCCGGGGAGTCGTAGCCGCCGAGGCTGAGGTTGACGACGTCGGCACCCTCGGCCGCCGCCCACTCCATGCCGGCGAGGATCCCGGAGTCGTCACCGGAGCCGGTGTCGTCGAGGACCTTGCCGTTGAGGATCTTCGCGCCGGGTGCGACACCCGTGTACTTGCCGTGCGACTTGGCGCCGGTGCCGGCCGCGATGGACGCGACGTGCGTGCCGTGGCCGAAGTGGTCGGAGGCGTCGGCGGCGGTGGTGAAGTTCTTGGAGGCGACCACCTGGTCCTTGAGGTCCGGGTGGGTGGTGTCCACACC
This sequence comes from Streptomyces arenae, assembly GCF_022343545.1. NCBI lineage: Bacteria > Bacillati > Actinomycetota > Actinomycetes > Kitasatosporales > Streptomycetaceae > Streptomyces > Streptomyces arenae. The sequence goes on along the minus strand of NZ_JAKQYH010000070.1, from coordinate 170,637 downwards.
GGTGTCCAGGACGGCGATCTTGACGCCCTTGCCGTTGTACCCGGCCGCCCATGCCGTGGGTGCGCCGATCTGCGGCACGGACTTGTCGAGGCTGGCCTTGCGGACGCCGTCCAGCCAGACGTGCGCGATGCCGGCGGCCGCCTTGTCGCCGTCGGTGACGGCGTCCCACAGCTCGGGTGCGTCCTTGACCGGGGTCTGCACGGCGTCCGCGTTGAGCGCCTTGAGACTGTGCCGCAAGGTGCCCGCGTCCCGGACGTCGGCCCTGGCCGCGGAGGCGGCACCGGTGTAGCCGACGATGACCTTCAGGCCGCTCCGCTGCGCCCTGCGGGTCGCGGCCTTGTTCAACTCGGTGACGTCGAACAGCCGTTGGTCCAGCTTCCCGGAGGCCACCAACTGCACGGCGTCACCGGGCACGACGAGGGTGTGTCCGTCGGTCTTGCTGATCCGGAACGGTATGTGCTCGCGCCCCTTCGCCCGGTCCAGGCCGACGACGCGACCCTTGGCGTCGAGGGCGACCCGGTCGCCGGTGATCAGAGTGACGTGCTGCTTGCCGGTGAGCGAAGAGCGGGCCGCGGCGACGGCCGAGGCGGCTCGCGGTTCCGGCTTCGCCGACGCCGGGCTGGTCATGCCCGCGGCGAGGGCGACGGCTGCGGCCGTGGCCACGGTGGCCCCGGCGGCTCTTTTCACTTGTCTGCGCAAGACTCCCCCTGGGAGACGGTGTGCCGGGCGAATTCCCCGTTCACCCGGCCGGGGGAAGTCTCGTACGCACATACGTCAACCCCCCGGAACACGGAGTATGCCGGGGGGTGATCAGCTGCCTCAATAGATGAGAGACCAGTAAGAAGAGCGCGCGGGATTTGTTACCCGCCGGGGCGGACACCGTTACACAACCGCGCGGTCAGGCAACGGATTTCGGTGTTATGCGCCGGCGTTCTCCTTGACGGTGATCTTGCCCTTGCGGATGGTCGCGAGGCGCGGCGCCTTCTTCGCGATCGCGGAGTCGTGGGTGACCATGATGAAGGTCAGCCCGTGCTCCTTCCACATGCGCTCCAGTACGTCCATGATCTCGTCGCGCATGCCCTCGTCGAGGTTGCCGGTGGGCTCGTCGGCGAGCAGCACCTTGGGCTGCTTGACCAAGGCCCGGGCGATGGCGACGCGCTGCTGCTGGCCGCCGGACATCTCGCCGGGGAGGTGGCCGAGACGCTCGCCGAGACCGACGGACGTGAGCGCCTCGGCGGCGCGCGCCCGGCGGTCCTTGGCCTTGACGCCGAGGGGGACGAGGGCGGTCTCGACGTTCTCCTGGGCGGTGAGCGTCGGGATCAGGTTGAAGGACTGGAAGACGAAGCCGATGCTCGCGCTGCGGACCGCCGTGAGCTTCGTCTCGGAGAGCTTGGCCAGGTCGGTGCCGTCGAGGACGACCTCGCCCGAGGTGGGGCGGTCCAGGCCGCCGAGCATCTGGAGGAGGGTGGACTTGCCGCCTCCGGTGGGGCCCTGGATGACCAGGCGGTCGCCGTCGGCGATGGTGAGGTCGATGCCGTCGAGGGCGCGGACGGTGTCCTTGCCGCGGCTGTAGACCTTGGTGACGTTTCTGAGTTCGTACATGGAGGCTCCTGGTTTCCTTCGGGGTGGTGCGGTGCGTTGTCGGCCGCGGGTTGGGTGGGGGCTGGTCGCGCAGTTCCCCGCGCCCCTTACGGGGCGCTGCAGTCACGTCAGCTACATAGCTGCGGGCAGGCGTGCCGCAGGGCGATGGGGGTCCCCCCGCTCGAGCGAAGCCGAGAGTGGGGGAGGGTGGGCGCAGCGGCACCCCGCGAGCGCGGGCGAGCGAAACCCCCACCCCGGTCACGACCGGCGTCTGCTACTCGACGCGCCTGAGCGCATCCGCCGGGCGCAGACGCGACGCGCGCCAGCCGCCGAACGCGCCCGCGATCAGGCCGCCGGCCACCGCGAGGGCCACCGCGAGGACGATCGTCGTCACGCTCACCGGAGCCGTCAGGGCGACCTCCAGGGTCTTCGCGGTCGCCCGGCCGGGGCCGAAGCCGCCGCCACCGCCGCCGAACCCACCGCCCCCGCCGGGGCCGCCGCCCGCGTTGCCGCCGCTGCTGCCGAGGGAGGCCTCCAGGGTGGGGCTGATCTCGGTCACGACGTACGCGCCCGCGAGGCCGAGCGCGATCCCGAGCGCGCCGCCGACCAGGCCGTTGACCATGGCCTCGCCGATGACCTGCCGGGTGACCCGGCCGGACTTCCAGCCCAGCGCCTTCAGGGTGCCGAACTCGCGGACCCGGCGGGAGACCGCCGAGGAGGTGAGCAGACCGGCGACCAGGAACGCGGCCACCAGCACCGCGATGGACAGCCACTTGCCGACGTTGGTGGCGAGGCTGGAAGCGGTGGAGAGGGAGCCGGAGACCGTCTTGGCGAGGTCGGCGGACGTGGTGACCGTCGTACCCGAGACGTTCTTCTGGATCGCGCTCTTGACGGTGTCGATCTGCTGCGAGTCGGTCGCCTTGACGTAGATCGTGGTGACCTTGTTCTTCTCACTGGCCAGCGTCTGCGCCTGCTGGAGCGGGATGTACAGGTTGGCCGCGGAGTCACCGGAGTTGGCGGTGGCGATGCCGATCACCTTGAACTTGACGCTCTTGATGGTGACCGTGGAACCGACCTTGTACTTCTTCTGCTTGGCGTAGGCCGAGTCGGCGACGACGACCTTCGCGTTCGCCTCGCTCGACTTGAAGGTACGGCCGCTGGTGATCTTCGACGAGGTCAGCGGGCCGAGGTCGGCGTTGGCGACGTCGGTGCCGAACACGCTGTAGCTGTTGACGTCGAAGTCGGCGCCGCCGCCGCGGACCTCACCCTGCGGGGCGCCGGAGCTGCCGCCGCCCGGGAAGCCGCCGCCGTTGCCGCCCGAGTTCTGGTCCTGCTGGAACTGGCCGCGGGTGAACTGACCGCTGATCTTGACCACGTTGAGGCTCAGCCCGCCGACCGCGGTCGAGACACCCTTCTGGTCGGAGACCTTGGTGACGGTCGAGGAGGCGAGGGTCGTGAACCCCTGCACCATGACGCGGTCGCTGCTCTGCGTCTTCGCCGAACCGCTGTTCTGCGCGTCGAAGTTGAAGCGTGGACGCTGAGAGCTGCTGGTGGTGGCGGAGGCGGCCTTGGTGACCGTCATGTCCGTGCCCAGGCCGTACAGCGACTGGAGGACCTTGTCCTGTGCCTTCCCCATGCCGGAGGACACGGAGGTGACCACGATGACCAGTGCGATGCCCAGCGCGAGGCCGGAGGCGACGACGAGAGCCGCCTTTCTGCGGCGGCGCAGTTCGCGCCTCAGGTAGGTGAAGAACATGACCGCAAGGTAGGGACGCACCGTGATGGCTCGATAAGGCCGAAATAAGAGAAGCATGAGAAGGCTGTGGCGGACCCCAGAAATACCGGTGCCGCCCCTGGGGGCGGCACCGTGAAGCTGTGGGGCGACTGTGCGGCGGCCGCCCGGACGCGGCTAGACGGCCGAACCGGCCTTCCAGGCGGCCCAGTTCATGTTCCAGCCGTTGAGGCCGTTGTCGGGGGCCACGGTCTTGTCGCCGGTGTGGGAGATGACCACGACGTCACCGACGATCGAGTGGCTGTACATCCAGTAGGCAGGCGTGCTGGTGTCGTTGGCGCCCTTGGTGTCGGAGAGGCCGACACAGCCGTGGCTCGTGTTCACGGCGCCGAAGACGGACTTGGCGCCCCAGTAGTTGCCGTGCAGGAAGGTGCCGGAGCTGGTGAGGCGGATGGCGTGCGGCACGTCCTTGATGTCGTACTCGCCCTTGCCGTCGCTGTCGGTGAAGCCCACGGTCGCGCCGTTCATGCGCGTCTCCTTGAACTTCTCGGACATCACCATGACGCCCTGGTACGTCTTGTTCTCCGGCGAACCCGCGGAGATCGGGATGGTCTTGATGGTCTTGCCGTCCTGGGTGACCTTCATCTCCTTGGTCTTGGCGTCGACGTAGGAGACCTGGTTGCGGCCGATGTGGAAGGTGACCGTCTTCTGCTGGACGCCGTAGACACCGGAGGCGCCCTCGACACCGTCGAGCGCGAGCTTCAGCGTGACGGTGGAGTTCTCCTTCCAGTAGTCCTGGGGGCGGCAGTCCATGCGCTGGGTGGAGAACCAGTGGCAGGCGACCTCCTGGCCACTGGTGGTGCTGACCGTGATGCCCTTCTGGACGGCGGCCTTGTTGGTGATCTGCTTGTCGAAGTTGATCGACACGGGCATGCCCACGCCGACGGTCGAACCGTCCTCCGGCGTGAAGCTGCCTATGAAGCTGTTGGCCGGGGAGACCGTCGTGAAGGACGCGTTCTCGTGCGCGACCAGGCCGGCGGAGTCCTTGGCCTCGGCGGCGACCTTGTAGGTGGTGGACCGCTCCAGCTGGGCGGAGGGCTTCCAGCTCTTCTTGTCGGCGGACAGCGCGCCGGAGACCGCCTTGCCGTCGGCGGTGGTCATGGTGACGCCGGTGAGCGTGCCCTTGCTGACGGTGACAGCCGCCGAGTTGTTGATCGACGCGTTGCTCGACCCGTCCTTGGGTGTGATCGTGATGTCGGCCTGCGACGACTTCTTGGCCGCCGCCTCGTCCGCCTGGGCCTGGGTGCTGGTGTCGCCGCCTGACGCCTTGTCGTCGCTGCCGGAACACGCCGTGAGCACCAGAACACCACCGAGCAGTGCGGACGCGGCCACCAGGCCCTTGCGCCGCTTACTGTCCGTCATCACACGCTTCTCCATCGTTGCCGAGTCCGCGAACACACCGGGAGTCCCCGTCAGGAAGTCTCAACGCTCCGGCCGCGCCGCCCCGTTCCGCATTCCTGGGATCTGTGGGGCACACCACGTCCGCCGGGGCGGCCGGTGCGCGAGGGTCGGTCCGAGCGTCCATCGGACGACGAAACCCCGGACGGCCGTTGCCGTCCGGGGTCACTGGTTCCCCGGATCGCTCAGCCGATGCCGTCCTCTTCTTCGTCGTCCTCGCCATCATCCTCGTCGAGATCCCACTCCGGCGAATCCGGATCGTAGGAAATCCGCTCGCTGGACCAGGAGGCCTGCTGGAGCTCGACCCCGGGCACCTCGCTGACCAGGTCGAACGGGTCCACCAGGTAGGCGATGGCCTCGGCGGTGTCTTCCGTCACAGCCGCCTCGGCATGACTCCGCTCCTCGTCGGGCAGCTCGGGGTCCTCGGCGATCCGGTCCAGCGCGGCCTTGGCGACCTCGGAGGCGTCCTCGACCTCGAGGACCAGTTCCACCCGAAGCCGTACAAAACGTGATGTCTCTGGAGTGCTCATGCCCGGAGCGTACGACCGAAACCTCCCGTGACTTTCCTGTGACCCGCGACTTTCACTAACATCTGCCCACACGGCCAATTCGCCAGCGTCACAAGGGGATCGATATTCCGTGGCATCCGCTCGCCGCCCGTTGCTGACCGCCACCGCCGCAGGCACGCTCCTGTGCGCGCTGTGGTTCGTCCCGTCCGCCAACGCGTCCCAGGACGCCCCGGCGAGAACCAGCACGTCGGAGGGCACCGCGACGCGGGTCACCCAGCAGGCCAGGGCGCTCTCCGAGGCGACGTCCGAGGCGACCGGGGACGCCACCCGGCTCGCCGACACCGGCAGCCCGAACACCACCCCGTACGTCGTCGGCGGGACCCTTTTCCTCGCGGTCGGCGCGGGCTTCGTGGTCTATTCGGTCCGCCGGGAACGGCTGGAATTTTAAACAGCTTGACCACTCTTTGACCGAGGACTCAGAGTCCTCTCATGAAGAGATCATCGGGCGTGCGGATCTGCGCCCTCGCCGTCGGCGGCACGCTGTCCCTCGCCCTCGTCACGGGCTGCTCCGGCGGGAGTTCGGCGGAAGAGTCCGCGCAGAAGTCCACCGCCTCGTCCGTACGGGCGCTGAGCGCCGCGCAGTTGAAGCAGCGCATCCTCGCGCAGGGCGAGGTGGACGGCTACAAGGTCAACGCGGTCGGCGACGGCGCCCCGGTCAAGAGCAAGGTGCGGACCAGCGACGAGAAGTGCCGGCCGCTGGCCTACGTCCTCACCGGCCTCGCCCCGGCCGACGCGCCCGCCGAGATCGGCCGCACGGTACGGGAGGACAAGAAGGACCCGACCGACGACGCCACCTCCCTCGACGACCTGGCCGACGGCAAGTTCGAGAGCGCGCTCAAGGACTCGCTGAACCTGGACGTGACGTCCCTGGACCTGTCGTCGTACGACGGCCGGGGCGCCGAGGACGCCATGAAGGCGGTCTCCACCGCGCTGAAGGACTGCGCGGCCGGCTTCACCGGCGGCACCGCCGGCGACGAGCAGAAGATCACGAAGGTGACGGCGGTCAAGCCCTCGGGCGCGGGTGACGAGTCGGTGGCCTTCACGGCGATCACCGACATGGACGGCGACAAGGCCCCGCTGCACGCGGAGGTGGTCCGCCACGGCAACACCCTCGCGACGTACTTCACGATGAACATCGGCGCGATGATGGCCGGCAAGACCTACACGGTCCCACCAAAGGTCATCAAGGCCCAGTCGGCCAAGCTGAACTGACCGCATCTCCTGAGGGGCGCTGCTGGAGCGCCCCGTCAGGGGCGCGGGGAACTGCGCGACCAGCCCCCACGCACCCGCACCCGACGAACTACCGCAACGGCCCGGTCACCGTCTCCACGGCAGCGACAAGGCCGCCGCCCCGCACGAACTCCTCCGCCGCAGCAAGGTCCGGCGCCAGGTACCGGTCAGGCCCAGCCCCCCGCACCCCCGCGGAGCGCGCCGCCTCGATGACCGCCCGCGACGCCGGTGCCGGCGTCAGCCCCTCCCGCAGCTCGATCGCCCGGGTGGCCGCGTACAGCTCGACCGCGATGACCCGCGTCAGATTCCCCACCGCCGTACGCAGCTTGCGCGCGGCCGACCACCCCATCGACACGTGGTCCTCCTGCATCGCCGAGGAGGGGATGGAGTCGGCGGACGCCGGAACGGCCAGCCGCTTCAACTCACTGACCAGCGCCGCCTGCGTGTACTGCGCGATCATCAGCCCCGAGTCGACGCCCGCGTCGTCCGCGAGGAACGGCGGCAGGCCGTGGCTGCGGTTCTTGTCGAGGAGCCGGTCGGTGCGCCGTTCGGCGATGGACGCCAGGTCGGCCACGGCGATGGCGAGGAAGTCGAGGACGTAGGCGACCGGCGCCCCGTGGAAGTTGCCGTTGGACTCGACCCGCCCTCCCCCAGAGCCAAAAGCCTGGGAGGTGCCCCCAGGCAGCACCACCGGGTTGTCGACGGCCGACGCCAGCTCCCGCTCGGCCACCAGCCGGGCGTGCGCGAGGGTGTCCCGGCCCGCCCCGGCGACCTGCGGGGCACACCGCACGGAGTACGCGTCCTGGACCCGCGGCGCGTCGTCCTGGTGATGCCCGGTCAGCTCGGAGCCGTCGAGCACGGCGAGCATGTTGGCGGCGCTGTCGCCCTGCCCGGGGTGCGGGCGGATGGCGTGCAGTTCGGGCGCGAGCACCCTGTCGGTGCCGAGCAGCCCCTCCAGGCTCAACGCGGCCGTGACGTCGGCGGACTTGTAGAGCATGTCGAGGTCGGCGAGGGCCATCACCAGCATGCCGAGCATGCCGTCGGTACCGTTGAGGAGGGCGAGCCCCTCCTTCTCGCGCAGCTCGACGGGCGCGATCCCGTGCTCCGCGAGCAGTTCACCGGCGGGCCGTACGATCCCGTCCGGGCCCTCGGCGTCGCCCTCCCCCATGAGGGTGAGAGCACAGTGGGACAGCGGGGCCAGGTCGCCGGAGCAGCCGAGGGAGCCGTACTCGTGGACGACCGGGGTGATGCCGGCGTTCAGCACGTCGGCCATTGTCTGCGCGACCTCGGGACGCACACCGGTGTGCCCGGAGCAGACGGTCTTCAGCCGCAGGAACATCAGGGCCCGTACGACCTCGCGCTCGACCCGCGGCCCCATGCCGGCGGCGTGCGAGCGGACGATGTTGCGTTGCAGCTGGGCCCGCAGCTCCTGGCTGATGTGCCGGGTCGCGAGAGCGCCGAAGCCGGTGCTGACGCCGTAGACGGGGTCGGGCTTGGCCGCCAGCGCTTCCACGATCTCCCGGGCCGCGGCGAGCGCCGCGACCGCCTCCGCCGACAGCTCCACGCGGGCGCCGCCGCGGGCCACGGCGAGAACGTCGGACGCGGTGACACCGGACGTCCCCACCACCACAGTGTGCATATCCATATTCAGGATCGTAAGCACTGAATGCGGCTGCTGTCACTACTGGGGTACGGGGTTGCCCCTTACTTCTGCGTCACAGTCCCCGGCGTCCCCGGAAGCTGCGCCGCTCGGCCCGGTCCGGCGGGGGCGCGTCCGCCAGCCGTACGACGGGATCGTCCGGCCCCTCCCGCCCGGCCACCACCGGCCGGTCCGCGCGGAGCGCCTTGGCACGGTACTGGGCGGCGTCGGCGAGCCGGAACAGGCGGCGGGCCGAGCGCACCGGTCCGATCGGGTCCGCGGTCGAGGCGACCCCGCACGCGACCCCCTCCCCCAGCTCCAGCTCTGCCGCCCGGCGGCAGAGTTCACCGGCGGCCTTGACCACGGCGTCGGCCGGCGGGCCGACCGCCAGCAGACAGAACTCGTCCCCGCCGAGCCGCGCGGCGAGGGCACCCGGGAGCATCGCCCCGCACAGGGACAGCACCGAACCGAAGCGTTCGAGGAGCCGGTCGCCGACGGCGTGACCGCGGGTGTCGTTCACCCTCTTCAGCCCGTTGAGATCGCAGACCACCAGACTGACCACGGCGCCGTCCGCGCGGTGCCGGTCGACCGCCTCGTCGAGGCGTACGTCGACGGCCCTGCGGTTGGCGAGACCGGTGAGGGCGTCGGTGTACGCGAGCCTGCGGGCCTCCTCCAGCCGCTCGGTCTGGGCGATCCCGGCGGCGACGACGGAGGCGAGGACGGTGGCGAAGTCGGCGTCGGCGCGGTCGAAGACGGGGGCCTGGGCGGCGCGGGCGACGTACAGCTCGCCCCAGGCCCTGCCGTGCAGCACGATCGGGGCGACCAGGCAGCAGCCGCGGCCCCGGCGGCGCAGGGCGTCGACGCGCCGGTGCGAGTAGCCGGGGCGGCCGGCGGCAGGACCCTCGGCCGTCTCGACCCAGGCGTTGGGGCCGCCGCCGCCCGCCCAGCGTTCGTGCAGGAACTCGGTGATCTCCGGGAACTGGTGCACCGGATAGGCCTCGGCCTCCGGGAACTCCTCCTCGTCCGGGGCACGCTCCCCGACGTTCACGAGGACCCGCAGCCGGCCGAGGTCGCGCTCCCAGACGGAGAGCGCAGCGAAGCCGCCGGCCAGGGCGCGGCAGGCGCCGGTGGCGGCGGCGTGCCAGCACTCACGTGGGGTGTGAGCGGCAGCCATGCCCTGCGCCAGCGTCACTACGGCGGCGAGACGGTTGTCATCACCCATTACTCCAGGTTAGGGATGATTTGCTGCATTCGGGATGCTGGTGCGGCGAACAGGTGTTGCAGCTGATCGGCTCCTCGCGGACCGCGGGCCGGTGGGGGTCGCTCGCGCGGTTCCTCCCCCAGCCTTCGGCCGGAGGGTGCCCCCAGCGCCCCTTACGAGGCGCTTCACTCTCCCGGCCACTGCGGCTTCCGCTTCTCGTTGAAGGCCGCGACGCCCTCCGCGCGGTCGCCCGAGAAGGCCACCGATCGCCAGGCCGCGTCCTCGACCTCCAGGCCGGTCCTCAGGTCCAGGCCGTGCCCGAGCCGCAGTGCCCGCTTCGCCGCGCGCAGCCCCACCGGAGAGTTCGCCGCCATCCGCGCCGCCAGCGCCAGCGCCGCCTCCCGGTCCTGCCCCGGCTCCACCAGCTGGTCGACCAGGCCCAGTTCGTGCGCCTCCGGCGCCTCCACCCGCCGGGCCGAGAAGATCAGCTCGGCCGCGCGGGCCGCGCCGACCCTGCGGGGCAGCAGCTGCGTGCCGCCGCCACCCGGAATCACGCCCACCGACACCTCGGGCAGGCCCACCACGGCCGTGCCGTCGGCCACGATCACGTCGCAGGACAGCGCCAGCTCGAAGCCCCCGCCGAGCGCGTAGCCGTGCACGGCGGCGATCGTCGGCATCGGCAGCTCCAGCACGCCCGTGTACGCCCCGCGCGACAGCGGCCGCGACCGGAGCAGTTCCGCGTCGGTCATGGAGTTGCGCTCCTTGAGGTCGGCGCCGACACAGAACGCCCGCTCGTGCGAGGAGGTCACCACCACCACCCGGGCGTCCCGGTCGGCGCTCAGCGCGGCGCACGCGGCCACGATCGAGCGGGCCATGTCCGCCGACACCGCGTTCATGGCCTTGGGCCGGTCCAGGACCAGCTCCGCCACCTGGCCGTGCCGTCGCACCAGCACGAACTCCCCGAACCGCTCCTCGCTCACGACACCCTCCGGTTAACGCGGGTTAACAGCCTGGCCCCGATCATCGCAGCCGGGGCGGGCCAGGGAAAGGGGCATCGGCCGGCCCCGGACACCGATCGGCCCGTAGCCCCCCGTTCGGGTGACATCCCGGGAGACTCCCGGCGCACACCCCACAGGAGCGCATAACGTGCGCTCGCCATGGCACATCGGGGAGCACGGCGGGGAGGGAAGGCCCATGACGGGAACGTCCGCAGTCCGGCGCCGGGGGCGGCACCGCAAGCCCCGGCCCCACAAGGTGCTGCTCGCCACCGGAGGGCTCGCGGTGGCCGCGGGTGTGCTGAGCCTCGTACAGCTGGCGCCGGACGGCGGCGGGGCCGGCGCGCCCGGTACGGCGGAGGCCGAGCCCCGGCTGGATCCGACCGCCGACGCGACGACGGCCCGCTCGGCGAACGCGGCCGCCACCATCGGCTCGGTCCCCACGGCCGCCCCGTCGGCGGCCGGCGGCACCGGGGGCGCGAGCCCCGCGCCGACGGCCACCACGGCGGGCGGTACGGCCGCCGCGTCGCCCTCGCCGTCGCCCTCGCCCACCGCCCTGCCCAGCACGGTCACGGTTCCGACCACCATCCCGGCGGGCCCGGCCCGCCCACCGGACACACTCCCTCCGACGACCACCGCACCGACCACGACCACCACCCCGTCCCCCACCCCGGCACCCAGCACGCACCAGCCGACCGGCACCGTCTGCCTGCCGATCGTCGGCCTGTGCGTGAACCCACTCACGACCGGCTAGGGAAGCCCGCGGCTCAGCCCACAGGGAGAGGTCACGGTGCCACACCCGCCGGGGCCACCCCGTCCCCGCGGACCGACCCACCGGGCGGCCTCCGGGCGGCCTCCAGGCATCCGGCGGACCAGGCGAGGTGCGGGGAGCGGCGGCGGCAGCGGCAGCGGCAACGGGAGCGGCAGTAGGCGAGGGAACCGGGGTGGGCGGGTCGCCCTCGGTGTCGGGGTGTACGCCCGGGGCACCGGCAGGGTGTCGGCCGGGGGCTAGGGCTCTCCGTCGCGGCGGGTCAGGAGCCACGGTTCCACGACGCCCAGGCCGCGCACCGGACGCTGCCACATCGGCTGGAGCGCGAAGCGGTAGGTGGGGGGCTCCTCGCCCTCCTTCTCCGCCGCCGCGGCCGCCTCGGCGGCCTCCGCCTCCGAGGCGGGGGCCTCACCGGAGCGGATCAGCTCCTCGGCGAACGCGGAGTCGACGAGCACGGCGTCCCGCGGGGCTATGGAGGTCAGCCGGGAGGCCAGGTTCACGGTCGTGCCGAAGACATCGCCCATTCGGGTGGTGACGGTGCCGAAGGCCATCCCGACCCGCAGCTCCGGCATGGTCTCGTCGTGCGCCATGGTCTCCACCAGGCGCAGCGCGATGTCGGCGGCGACACCGGAGTCGTCGGCGGCGTACAGCACCTCGTCACCGAGGGTCTTGATGAGCCGGCCGCCACGGGCCGCGACCAGGTCGGCGGCGGTGGTCTCGAAGGCCTCCACCAGCTCGCCGAGCTCCTCCTCCTCCATCCGGCGGGTCAGCCGGGTGAACCCGACGAGGTCGGCGAAGCCGACGGCGAGCCGCCGGTCGACCATCTCCTCGTCGTCCGCGGCCTGCACGACCCGGCCCGCCGAGGCGGCCAGCTGGCGGCGCCACACGTAGACGAGGAACTCCTCCAGCTCGGGCAGCAGCAGCTCGACGATCGGATACGTGACCTCGGTGCGGGTCATGCCCGGCTCGGGGGGCTCGGTCAGACCCTCCAGGAAGGAGTCGATCTGCCATTCCGCCAGACGGGCGGTGGTCTGCCCGGTCGACCGCGCCACCTGCACCGCCATGGCCTCGCTGAGCAGGCCCGCCTCGACGAGACCGGCGAGCCGGCGCAGGGCCAGCACGTCGGCCTCGGTGAGCGCCTTGGCCTGCCCGATGTCCGCGAAGCCCATAGCCCGCCAGAACCTCGACGCCAGCTCCATGGAGACACCGGCGCTGCGGGCCGCCTGGAACGGGGTGTAGCGGCGCTCGGCCCCGAGGATCAGGCCTTCGAGGCGCAGCGCGAGGGGGTCCTCGCCGGAGTCGGCGGCGTCCGCGCCCTCGCCGGAGCCCGTGTCGTCGACGGTCACGCCTGCTGCCTTTCCGATCTACCGCGGTCGCATACCGACCGGCCTCAACTCTACGGCAGGTGTGCGGTAGCTCACTTCGTGAGGTAAGCCGACATCGGGGTGGTGGGGGTCGATTTCCGGGTGCGGGTGGGTGAGGGGCGCTGGAGCCGCGTCAGCCGGGACAGCTGGGGGAGGCACCCTGCCGACGCCGGCAAGCGTCCCTCACGCCGGTCGCAGGTGCACGATGTCGCCCGCGCCCACCGGCTCCTGCACGCCCTCCTTCGTGGCGATCACCAGCCGGCCGTCGCCGTCGATGGCCACCGCCTCCCCGACCAGCGACCGGTCCCCCGGCAGTTCGGCCCGCACCGACCGTCCCAGCGTCGCGCAGCCCGCCGCGTACGCCTCCTGGAGCCCGCTCACGGCCGGATCACCGCCCGCCGCGCGCCAACGGCCGTACCAGTCCTCAAGGGACCGCAGAACGGCCCGCAGCAGGGTCTCCCGGTCCGTGCTCACCGCCCCGGCCAGCACCAGCGACCCCGCCTGGGGCACCGGCAGCTCCGCGGCGCGCAGCGTGACGTTGATGCCGACGCCGACCACCACGCCGTCCTCACCGGCCCGCTCCGCGAGGATGCCGCCGGCCTTGCGCTCCTCGCCGTCCACGGTGACCAGGAGGTCGTTGGGCCACTTCAGCGCCGTGTCGACGCCCGCCGCGCGGGCCAGCCCGGTCGCCACCGCCACCCCCGTCAGCAACGGCAGCCATCCCCAGCGGGCCACCGGCACCTCGGCCGGCTTCAGCAGCACCGAGAAGAACAGCCCGGAGCGCGCGGGCGCCGTCCACTGGCGGTCCAGCCGCCCCCGCCCCGCCGTCTGCTCCTCGGCGACCAGCACGACCCCCTCGTCGGCGTCCCCGGCGAGGGCCCGGGCCACGAGATCGGAGTTGGTCGATCCGGTGCGCGGCACCACCACGACGTCGCAGTAGAGACCCCCGTGCCCCCCGTCCCGCACCAGGGCCCTGCGCAGTCCGGTCTCCTTGAGCGGTGGACGGTCCAGGTCGGACCAGGGATTGTTGTTGGCGTCTGCTGCATCTCGCGGCGTCATGCAAGCCACCCTAGGTGTGTTGTACGCCGCACTGCCGTTTGGTAGGTGCCCCACTACGCTACGGATGAGTAACCGTCCCCCCTTTTGAGCAGGCAGGGAGCCGCATCCCGATGTCCGAGCCGGAAGAGATCGACATTCACACGACCGCGGGCAAGCTCGCGGATCTCCAGCGCCGTGTCCACGAAGCGACACACGCCGGTTCGGAGCGCGCGGTCGAGAAGCAGCACGCCAAGGGCAAACTGACGGCCCGTGAGCGGATCGAACTGCTCCTCGACGAGGACTCCTTCATCGAGCTGGACGAGTTCACCCGGCACCGCTCCACCAACTTCGGCCTGGAGAAGAACCGCCCCTACGGCGACGGTGTGGTCACCGGCTACGGCACTGTGGACGGCCGTCCGGTCGCCGTCTTCTCCCAGGACTTCACCGTCTTCGGCGGCGCGCTGGGCGAGGTCTACGGGCAGAAGATCGTCAAGGTGATGGACTTCGCCCTGAAGACCGGGTGTCCGGTCATCGGCATCAACGACTCCGGCGGCGCCCGCATCCAGGAGGGCGTCGCCTCCCTCGGCGCCTACGGCGAGATCTTCCGCCGCAACACCCACGCCTCGGGCGTGATCCCGCAGATCTCGCTCGTCGTCGGGCCCTGCGCCGGCGGCGCGGTCTACTCCCCCGCCATCACCGACTTCACGGTCATGGTCGACCAGACCTCGCACATGTTCATCACAGGACCGGACGTCATCAAGACGGTCACCGGCGAGGACGTCGGCTTCGAGGAGCTGGGCGGCGCCCGCACCCACAACTCGGTCTCCGGCGTCGCCCACCACATGGCGGGCGACGAGAAGGACGCCGTCGAGTACATCAAGCAGCTGCTGTCCTACCTGCCGTCCAACAACCTCTCCGAGCCCCCGCTCTTCCCCGAGGAGGCCGACCTCACGGTCACCGCCGAGGACCTGGAGCTGGACACCCTGGTCCCGGACAGCGCCAACCAGCCGTACGACATCCACACCGTGATCGAACACGTCCTGGACGACGGCGAGTTCTTCGAGACGCAGGCGCTGTTCGCGCCGAACATCGTCACCGGCTTCGGCCGTGTCGAGGGCCACCCGGTGGGCATCGTCGCCAACCAGCCGATGCAGTTCGCCGGCTGCCTGGACATCAAGGCGAGCGAGAAGGCGGCCCGCTTCGTGCGCACCTGCGACGCCTTCAACGTCCCGGTCCTCACCTTCGTCGACGTGCCCGGCTTCCTGCCCGGCGTCGACCAGGAGCACGACGGCATCATCCGCCGCGGCGCCAAGCTGATCTACGCCTACGCCGAGGCCACCGTCCCCCTGATCACCGTCATCACCCGCAAGGCCTTCGGCGGCGCCTACGACGTCATGGGCTCCAAGCACCTGGGCGCCGACCTCAACCTCGCCTGGCCGACCGCGCAGATCGCCGTCATGGGCGCCCAGGGCGCGGTCAACATCCTGCACCGCCGCACCATCGCGGAGGCCGAGGCCTCGGGGACCGGTGAGGCCACCCGGGCGCAGCTCATCCAGGAGTACGAGGACACCCTCCTCAACCCCTACACGGCGGCCGAGCGCGGTTACGTCGACGCCGTGATCATGCCCTCCGACACCCGCCGCCACGTCGTGCGGGGCCTGCGCCAGCTGCGCACCAAGCGCGAGTCGCTGCCCCCGAAGAAGCACGGCAACATCCCCCTCTAAGGACCCAAGGAGCCACGGTGACGATCAAGGTCGTACGGGGCAACCCGACCCCGGAGGAACTGGCCGCCGCACTGGCGGTCGTAAGAGCACGCGCGGCCGCCATGGCAGCGGCCGTCCCCGAGCAGGCCACGGGCGACAAGGACGCCTGGTCGGACCCGGCCCGCATCGCCCGGCGCCGCTTCCCCCTGCCGAGCCAGACGGCATGGACCCGCACCTACTGGCCCAGCTAGCGGCCGCCCGAACCGGCACGGAAGCGGGTCACCGGGCTCCGATCTGAGTACCCCTACTCAGGCGCCGGCCCCCGGCCGGGCCGCACGCTGGTGACATGCTCTGGTCGGACCCCGAAGACGAGCCGCCGAAGGAACTGCGGGACATGCAGAACACCCTCCGGCGGCTCGGCGTCCTCCTGGCCCTGGCCATGCTGCTGGCGATGATCGTGCTGGGCGTCAGATGAACCGCAGCCACTACGCTGACGCCATGCGCAGACTCGTCCTCGCCTCCCAGTCCCCCGCCCGGCTGAACCTGCTGCGTCAGGCCGGTCTCACCCCCGAGGTGATCGTCAGCGGCGTCGACGAGGAGGCCGTCACCGCCCCCACCCCGGCCGATCTGGCCCTCGCCCTCGCCGAGGCCAAGGCGTCCGTGGTCGCCGCCCGTCCGGACGTTCAGGGCGCGATCGTGATCGGCTGCGACTCGGTGCTGGACCTCGACGGCCAGGCGCTCGGCAAGCCGGCCGACGCCGAGGAGGCGACCGCCCGCTGGAAGGCGATGCGCGGCCGGGCGGGCACCCTGCAGACCGGGCACTGCGTGTGGGACACGGCGGCCAAGCGCTGGGTGTCGGCGACCGCGTCCACGGTCGTACGGTTCGGCGAGCCCACCGACGAGGAGATCGCCGCGTACGTCGCCACCGGGGAACCCCTCTACGTGGCGGGGGCCTTCACGCTGGACGGCCGCAGCGCGCCGTTCGTCGAGGGCATCGACGGCGACCACGGCAACGTGATCGGCATCAGCCTGCCCCTGGTCCGGCGGCTCCTGGCCGACCTGGGCGTGGGCATCACGGAGTTGTGGGCGCCGGCGGGGTGACCGGCCCGGCGGGCGGCGTGTCGTCCTTGCGGAGCGCCGGTGCCGGGTCGCCCTCGGGACCGGGTCCGGTCACGGCGCCTTCGTCGCCTCCACTCGCCCCGTCCGGCCCACCCGGCCCGTCCGTCCCAGTCGTCACGCCCGCACCGGCTTCGTCCGTCCGGTCGTACGTCATCAGGAGCAGGACGACGAGCGCGAGGACGACCACCATGTACAGGAACGCGTTCCAGCCGATCGGGCCCCACGTCACCGCGCCCAGCAGCGCGTGCACGACCGCCACGCTGATCAGCAGCACCCGGCCGAAGCCGGCCGGCGGGCGGTTGCGCACGGCCACCAGCAGGGCCACCAGGGCGCACAGCGCGAAGTAGAGGCCGAAGACCACGGCGCCGATCCGCGCGGACATCGACATCCGGTCCGCGTCGAGGCCCGCCAGGGACATGTGCTGGCGGTCGACGGCGACCGCCATGAACCAGTTCAGCGCCGCGATGCCGAGTGCCTCGGCGAAGAGTACGACCGCCACGACCCACGCCAACGGTCTGCGCACCACCGGTCCACCCACTTTCGTCCCCGGCACTAGTGAGCCGGTGTTACTTGAAGTTCGTTCAAGACATCGCGAACGCTACTAACGGGTAAACCCGGGGACAAGGGTCCGGTCGCCAGCAAAGAATCGTTGGGCCATTCGTAGGGACTCGACAAAGAAACGGAGTGGGGCGCGGCACGCTCTCACAGAGACCTTGACCACACGACGGGGCTAGGGTTTCCCGCAGGAGTCCTGCGTACCGTGGTGCGACAAGGACTTTCGCGGGTCGGGCGAGCCTCGCATCACGCTCCGTGTGGGCAAGCTCACCATTGGGGACGGGTCGAAGTGCCGTGTCGGCCTTCCCTAAACTCGGCTTGTTTCAAGGAGGGAGCCTCAATCGTGCGCAAGGTGCTCATCGCCAACCGTGGCGAAATCGCTGTCCGTGTGGCCCGGGCCTGCCGGGACGCGGGGATCGCGAGCGTGGCCGTCTACGCGGATCCGGACCGTGACGCTCTGCATGTCCGCGCCGCGGATGAGGCGTTCGCCCTGGGCGGTGACACCCCGGCCACCAGCTACCTGGACATCCAGAAGGTCCTGAACGCGGCGCGCGAGGCCGGGGCGGACGCCGTTCACCCGGGCTACGGCTTCCTCTCCGAGAACGCGGAGTTCGCGCAGGCGGTCCTCGACGCGGGCCTGACTTGGATCGGTCCCCCGCCGCAGGCCATCCGCGACCTGGGCGACAAGGTGGCGGCCCGTCACATCGCCCAGCGCGCCGGTGCCCCGCTGGTGGCCGGCACCCCGGACCCGGTCTCGGGCGCCGACGAGGTGGTGGCCTTCGCCCAGGAGCACGGCCTGCCGATCGCCATCAAGGCCGCCTTCGGCGGTGGCGGGCGCGGCCTGAAGGTCGCCCGCACCCTGGAGGAGGTCCCGGAGCTGTACGACTCCGCCGTCCGTGAGGCGGTGGCCGCGTTCGGCCGCGGCGAGTGCTTCGTGGAGCGCTACCTGGACCGTCCGCGGCACGTGGAGACCCAGTGCCTGGCCGACACCCACGGCAACGTGGTCGTCGTCTCCACCCGTGACTGCTCGCTCCAGCGCCGTCACCAGAAGCTCGTCGAGGAGGCCCCCGCGCCGTTCCTCTCCGACGCCCAGGTCGCCGAGCTGTACCGCGCCTCCAAGGCCATCCTCAAGGAGGCCGGCTACGTCGGCGCCGGCACCTGCGAGTTCCTGGTCGGCCAGGACGGCACGATCTCCTTCCTGGAGGTCAACACCCGCCTCCAGGTCGAGCACCCGGTGACCGAGGAGGTCGCCGGCATCGACCTGGTCCGCGAGATGTTCCGGATCGCCGACGGCGAGGCGCTCGGCTACGACGACCCCGAGCTGCGCGGTCACTCGTTCGAGTTCCGGATCAACGGCGAGGACCCGGGCCGTAACTTCCTGCCGGCCCCCGGCACCGTCACCCGTTTCGACGCACCCACCGGTCCCGGTGTCCGCCTGGACGCGGGTGTGGAGGCCGGCTCGGTCATCGGCCCCGCCTGGGACTCCCTGCTGGCCAAGCTGATCGTCAGCGGCCGCACCCGCGCCGAGGCCCTGCAGCGGGCCGCCCGCGCGCTGGACGAGTTCCAGGTCGAGGGCATGGCCACGGCCATCCCCTTCCACCGCGTCGTCGTCCGCGACCCGGCGTTCGCGCCCGAGCTGACCGGCTCCGAGGACCCCTTCACGGTCCACACCCGCTGGATCGAGACCGAGTTCGTCAACGAGATCAAGCCCTTCGCCGCCCCGGCCGACGCCGAGGCCGAGGAGGAGACGGGCCGTGAGACGGTCGTCGTCGAGGTCGGCGGCAAGCGCTTGGAGGTCTCCCTCCCGGCGTCCCTGGGCATGACCCTGGCCCGCACCGGGCTGGCCGCGGGCGCCAAGCCGAAGCGCCGCGCCGCCAAGAAGTCCGGCCCGGTCGCCTCCGGTGACACCCTCGCCTCGCCCATGCAGGGCACGATCGTCAAGGTCGCGGTCGAGGAGGGCCAGGAGGTCAAGGAGGGCGACCTGATCGTCGTCCTCGAGGCGATGAAGATGGAACAGCCCCTGAACGCGCACAAGACCGGCACCGTCAAGGGCCTCGCCGCCGAGGTCGGCGCGTCCCTCACCTCCGGCGCCGTGATCTGCGAGATCAAGGACTGACCCACCCGGACCGCACGCGCCGCCCGGCGAACGACTTCCGACCGTTCGCCGGGCGCCCGACTTTCTGGAACGGCCCATGCGCGCCGACGCCCGCCGCAACCACGACCGGCTGCTCGCCGAGGCCCGTGCCGTGTTCGCCGAACACGGCACCGACGCCTCGCTGGAGGACGTGGCCCGCCGGGCGGGCCTGGGCATCGGCACCCTCTACCGGCACTTCCCGAACCGGCACGCCCTGATGAGCGCGGTCTTCGAGGACGCCGTCGACGAACTCCTGGCGCGGGCCCGCGCACTGCGGGCGGCTCCCGACCCGTGCCGGGCCCTGCTGACCTGGCTGCGCGAGGTGGTCACGCACGCGGCGGCCTACCGGGGCCTGTCGAGGGCCCTGATGTCGGCGTCGTCCGCCGGCTCTGCCTCGGCCCTGTCCCGCTGCGGCACCCCGATGAGGGAGGCGGGCACGGCACTGCTGACCCGTGCCCAGCAGGCGGGGACGGTCCGCACCGATGTGGAGATCGGCGACCTGCTCCAACTCACCCATGCCATCGCCCTGGCGGGTGAGGAGTCACCGGGAGACCCGGATCTGGCGGACCGCTTGCTGTCCCTGACGCTGCGGGGACTCAAGCCCTAGTGCCCCGTCCGGGGCGCGGGGCCGGGCCGGTGGGCGGCTACCGCCGGCGCATGTCGGCGACCCGCCCCCGCTGTTCGGTACCCGTCGGCTGCTCTCCCCCCAGCACGGAAGCCGACCGCAGCCCCGAGCCGGGCACACCTCGCCGCGGTCCCGGCAGGGCGACGTCCCGGCGCTGCTGGTGCTGTTGCTGACGCGCCGGGACCTGGTCACCCCCCGGGCTCCCGGACGCCCCGGCCACGGCGATCTGCACCCCCTGGTCGGCGAGGGCCTGGAGTTCGGTGCCGGCCCGGTCGTCGTGAGCCGGCGGCTCGTCCGTGACCAGCCGGGTGATGAGGTCGGTCGGTACGGTCTGGAACATCGTGTCCGTACCGAGCTTGGTGTGGTCGGCGAGGACCACGACCTCCGCGGCGGCCTGCACCAGCGCCCGGTCGACGGACGCCGACAGCATGTTGGACGTGGACAGCCCGCGTTCGGCCGTCAGGCCGCTCCCGGAGATGAAGGCCCGTGACACGCGCAGCCCTTGGAGGGACTGCTCCGCACCGGAGCCGACGAGCGCGTAGTTGGAGCCCCGCAGGGTTCCGCCGGTCATCACGACCTCGACCCGGTTGGCATGCGCCAACGCCTGTGCCACCAGCAGTGAGTTGGTGACGACGGTGAGGCCGGGCACTCTCGCCAGCCGGCGGGCGAGTTCCTGCGTGGTGGTTCCCGCTCCGACCACGATGGCCTCGCCTTCTTCGACGAGGCCCGCGGCGAGATCGGCGATGGCCGTCTTCTCGGCGGTCGCGAGATGAGACTTCTGCGGAAAGCCGGACTCCCGCGTGAACCCGCCCGGCAATACCGCACCGCCATGCCGGCGGTCGAGGAGTCCTTCTGCCTCCAGTGCGCGCACGTCCCGCCGTACGGTCACTTCGGAGGTCTGGACGACGCGGGCGAGCTCACGGAGCGACACGGCCCCGTTCGCTCGCACCATTTCGAGGATCAATTGGCGACGTTCTGCAGCGAACACGAAACTGACAGTAACCCCAACGACCGTCTGCTTTCAGCAGTTTGCGCCGAATAGCAGAAGTTGTTCGCACAGTAGGGTCGGAAGTGGTATAGAGCCTACCCACCCCGACTATGCCGTACGCATGCTCGACAACTCCCCGTGACCAGCGGGGAGTCGGTTCCGGCCGTCAGGCCTCGCCGCCGGTCTTCCGGGTGTGCAGCTGCCGCGCGACCTCCGCGATCGACCCCGAAAGGGACGGATACACGGTGAACGCGTTCGCGATCTGTTCGACCGTCAGATTGTTGTCGACGGCGATCGAGATCGGATGGATCAGCTCCGAGGCGCGCGGCGCGACCACCACACCGCCCACCACGATCCCCGTGCCCGGCCGGCAGAACATCTTCACGAAGCCGTCCCGGATGCCCTGCATCTTGGCGCGCGGGTTGCGCAGCAACGGCAGCTTCACGACCCGGGCGTCGATCTTGCCCGCGTCCACGTCGGCCTGCGTGTAACCCACCGTCGCGATCTCCGGGTCGGTGAACACGTTCGACGAGACGGTCTTCAGGTTCAGCGGCGCCACCGCGTCACCGAGGAAGTGGTACATGGCGATACGCCCCTGCATCGCGGCCACCGACGCGAGGGCGAACACACCGGTCACGTCACCGGCGGCGTAGACACCCGGCGCGGTCGTCCTGGACACCTTGTCGGTCCAGATGTGCCCGGAGTCGCGCAGCTTGACGCCGGCCTCCTCCAGCCCCAGACCGGCACTGTTCGGAATGGCACCGACGGCCATCAGACAGTGCGAACCGCTGATGACCCGGCCGTCCGCCAGCGTCACCTCCACCCGGTCGCCCACCCGCTTGGCCGCCGCCGCCCGCGACCGGGCCATGACGTTCATGCCGCGCCGCCGGAAGACGTCCTCCAGCACGGCGGCCGCGTCCGGGTCCTCACCGGGCAGCACCCGGTCCCGCGACGACACCAGCGTGACCTTCGACCCCAGCGCCTGGTAGGCACCGGCGAACTCGGCACCCGTCACACCCGACCCGACCACGATGAGCTCCTCGGGCAGCTCGTCGAGGTCGTACACCTGCGTCCAGTTCAGGATCCGCTCGCCGTCGGGCTGCGCGTCGGGCACCTCACGGGGATGCCCGCCGGTGGCGATGAGCACCGCGTCCGCGACAAGAGTCTCCTCACTCCCGTCCGCCGCGCTCACGACGACCTTGCGCGACCCGTCCAGGGCCTGCATGCCCTCCAGCCGCCCCCGCCCCCGCATGACCCGCGCACCGGCGCGGGTCACAGACGCGGTGATGTCGTGCGACTGCGCCAGCGCGAGCCGCTTCACACGCCGGTTGACCTTCCCCAGATCGACCCCCACCACCCGGGCAGCCTGCTCCAGCGGCGGAGTGTCGTCGGCGACGATGATCCCCAGCTCTTCGTACGACGAATCGAAGGTCGTCATGACCTCGGCCGTAGCGATAAGGGTCTTCGACGGCACGCAGTCGGTCAGCACCGACGCTCCGCCCAGACCGTCGCAGTCGACGACGGTCACCTCCGCGCCGAGCTGCGCGGCCACCAGCGCCGCCTCATAGCCGCCGGGTCCGCCACCGATGATCACGATCCGAGTCACGTACTCCATTGTCCCGCACGCTTCAAGGTGCTACTGCCCGGGGGGCGCCACCCGGCGCCGCCTGGGACAGGAGTGGCACACGGTGCGGCTGCCGTACCCTCTCCCCATGTCGTCGCTCTACGCCGCGTACGCCGGCAATCTCGACGCGCGGCTGATGTCCCGCCGCGCACCGCACTCCCCCCTGCGCGCCACCGGCTGGCTGAACGGATGGCGGCTGACCTTCGGTGGCGAGCAGATGGGCTGGGAGGGCTCGCTGGCGACGATCGTCGAGGACCCGCTCTCCCAGGTCTTCGTCGGTCTCTACGACATCGCCCCGATGGACGAGGAGTCCATGGACCGCTGGGAGGGCGTCGGCCTGGGCATCTACCGCCGCGCCCGGGTGCGCGTGCACACCCTGGAGGGCGAGGAGCCCGCCTGGCTCTACGTCCTCGACGGCTACGAGGGCGGCCTCCCCTCGGCCCGCTACCTCGGCGAGATCGCCGACGCGGCGGAGTCCGCGGGCGCCCCCCACGACTACGTGATGGAACTCCGCAAGCGCCCCTGCTGAAGTCGCACAGACCGCCCACAGCCACCACAAAGGTCGCCTGCGTCACACGGATGGTTGGAAACGACAAGACAACGATCGCCATCCCGTGAGCTCCGTCATCTACGCGCGTAGGCCCAGACCGGCTACTCTCATCGCGTGAACGCATCTCTCCTTCCGGACGACATCCAGGGCGACCCCCACGCCGCCGCCGACGCGGCCGCCGCGCGCCTGCGCGTACTCACGGGCGCCGAGACCCACGACGTCGCCCTCGTGATGGGCTCCGGCTGGGCTCCGGCCGTCGACGCCCTGGGCGCTCCCGACGCCGAGTTCCATGTCACCGAGCTGCCCGGCTTCCCGCCGCCGGCCGTGGAGGGTCACGGGGGCAAGATCCGCTCGTACTCCATCGGTGACAAGCGAGCACTGGTCTTCCTGGGCCGCACGCACTACTACGAGGGCCGGGGGGTGGCCGCCGTCGCGCACGGCGTCCGCACGGCCGTCGCCGCCGGCTGCAAGACGATCATCCTCACCAACGGCTGCGGAGGTCTGCGCGAGGGCATGCGCCCGGGTCAGCCGGTCCTCATCAGCGACCACATCAACCTCACGGCGACCTCCCCGATCATCGGTGCGAACTTCGTCGACCTGACCGACCTGTACTCGCCGCGCCTGCGCGCGCTGTGCAAGGAGGTCGACGCCAGCCTCGAAGAGGGCGTCTACGCCCAGTTCCCCGGCCCGCACTACGAGACTCCGGCCGAGATCCGCATGGCCCGCGTGATCGGTGCGGACCTGGTGGGCATGTCGACGGTCCTGGAGGCGATCGCCGCGCGCGAGGCGGGCGCCGAGGTCCTGGGCATCTCCCTGGTCACCAACCTCGCGGCGGGCATGACGGGCGAGCCCCTGAACCACGAGGAGGTCCTCCAGGCGGGCCGTGACTCGGCGGCGCGCATGGGCGAGCTGCTGACGCAGGTACTCGGCCGGCTGTAAACGCCGCAGAGGGTGCCACCAAGGCCGCGGAGCGTCCGCGCCCCCGCCGTGGCCGATCGCGCAGTTCCCCGCGCCCCTGCCGGGGCGCTGCCCGCACCCCCCGCCGGAACGGTGCACCCGGTCACCCTGACGCAACGGCGCACCCGCCTCCCCCCGACGGAGCACCGAACCGGCCCCGGTGACGGAACGGCGCACCCGCCCGCCGTGACGGAACGGTGCACCCGCCCCCCGACGGAACGGCGGACCCGCCCCCCGACGGAACGGCGGACCCGCCCCCCGACGGGATGGCGGACCCGCCCCCCGACGGAATGGTGGACTCCGCCTCAGCCCCTTCTCTCCCCCTCCCCTCCCCCTCCCCGGGGTGCACTCGCCCGCGGCGGGAAGGGGACGGGGTGGGGAGTTCCCGCCCGCAGTGGCCGGCGTTTCGCAAGCCGTGCAGCAGGAGAGACGGCACCGCCGGTCCGAGGACGGGGACTCCCCTCCCCGGCCCCGACTCACCCACCACCCGTAGGCGCTACGCGCACCCCCACCGAAGCCGCGGCGGCGCCGCAGGCATCCACGCGAATCACCCGAGACCAGGAGACCGACCGTGCACGACGATCTCACCGCCCGGGCCAGGACCTGGCTCGCCGAGGACCCCGACCCGGACACCCGCGACGAACTGGCCAAGCTGATCGACGCCGGTGCCACCGAGGAACTCGAAGCCCGCTTCAGCGGCACCCTCCAGTTCGGCACCGCCGGCCTCCGCGGTGAGCTCGGCGCCGGCCCGATGCGCATGAACCGCGCCGTCGTCATCCGCGCCGCCGCGGGCCTCGCCGCGTACCTGAGGAAGCAGGGCCAGGGCACCGGCACCGTCGTGATCGGCTACGACGCCCGTCACAAGTCCGCCGACTTCGCCCGTGACACCGCCGCCGTCATGACCGGCGCCGGCCTCCGGGCCGTCGTACTCCCCCGCCCCCTCCCCACCCCCGTCCTGGCGTTCGCCGTCCGGCACCTCGGCGCGGTCGCCGGCGTGGAGGTCACCGCCAGCCACAACCCGCCCCGCGACAACGGCTACAAGGTGTACCTCGGCGACGGCTCCCAGATCGTCCCGCCCGCCGACGCCGGGATCGCCGCCGAGATCGACGCGATCACCAGTCTCCACGACGTTCCCCGCCCCGACACCGGCTGGGAAACCCTCGACGACACCGTCCTGGAGGCCTACCTGGCCCGTACGGACGCCGTCCTGGCCCCCGGTTCCCCCCGAACCGCCCGCACGGTCTACACGGCCATGCACGGCGTCGGCAAGGACACCCTGCTCGCCGCCTTCGCCCGCGCCGGCTTCCCCGCCCCCGTCCTCGTCGCCGAACAGGCCGACCCGGACCCGGACTTCCCGACCGTCGCGTTCCCCAACCCGGAGGAACCCGGCGCGATGGACCTGGCCTTCGCGCAGGCCCGCGCCACCGACCCCGACCTGGTCATCGCCAACGACCCCGACGCCGACCGCTGCGCCGCCGCCGTCAAGGACGACGGCGAGTGGCGCATGCTCCGCGGCGACGAGGTCGGCTCGCTCCTCGCCGCCCACCTGGTCCGCCGCGGCGCCACCGGCGTGTTCGCCGAGTCGATCGTCTCCTCCAGCCTCCTCGGCCGCATCGCCGAGAAGGCGGGCCTGCCCTACGAGGAGACCCTCACCGGCTTCAAGTGGATCGCCCGCGTCGACGGCCTGCGCTACGGCTACGAGGAGGCCCTCGGCTACTGCGTCGACCCCGACGGCGTACGCGACAAGGACGGCATCACCGCGGCCCTCCTGATCACCGAACTGGCCTCGGCCCTCAAGGAAGAAGGCCGCACGCTCCTCGACCTCCTCGACGACCTCGCCGTCGAACACGGCCTGCACGCCACCGACCAGCTCTCGGTCCGCGTCCAGGATCTCTCCGTCATCGCGGACGCGATGCGCCGCCTGCGCGAGCAGCCCCCCACCGGTCTCGCGGGCCTGCCGGTCACCAGGGCCGAGGACCTCACCCAGGGCACGGACACGCTCCCGCCCACCGACGGCCTCCGCTACACCCTGACCGGCGCCCGGGTCGTCGTCCGCCCCAGCGGCACCGAGCCCAAGCTGAAGTGCTACCTGGAGGTGGTCGTCCCGGTAGCGGACCATCACGAGCTGCCCGCGGCCCGCGCGAAGGCGGCCGACCTGCTCGCCGCGATCAAGCAGGACCTCTCCACGGCAGCCGGCATCTGAGAACCGGTGGGCGCCCCGCCCGGCGCCCACCACTTCCCGCACCACGGCACAGCGCCACCGCACACGACACAGCGCCACCACACCGCGCCACCGCACACGGCCGACGGCACACCCCACACCGCACACGGCCGACGCCGCGCGGCCCACGGCCCACGGCCCACGGCCCAGCGCACCGCACACCTCCCTCCCCCATGTACGAGTCCGGGGCACCCCATCGGGTGATTTCCCGTCAGTAGGTGACCCGGGCTCCACGTGCGGCCCCGGCGGCCGGGAAACGGTGGAGCGGTAACGCCCGCGCCAACAGCCGTCGTACAGGAGCCGCCGCCGTGTCCTCGACCGCCCCCGACACCGTCCCCAGCGGGCACATCCCGGGCACCCGACGACCCGGCCCGCCGTCCGCGACGGCCCCGCGCCCCACCCTGCGCCGGGCGGCCCCGGCGCTGGCGGGGTATCTCGCCGTCCGGTTCACCGGCCTGGCGTTCCTGGCCGTCTGGGCGCACCGGCGGCACCACGGGATCTGGCCGATGCTGGCGACGCAGTGGGACTCGCGCTGGTACCTGGGCATCGCGGACCACGGCTACGCGCACGCGCTGGGCGTCGCCTACGACCACAACAACCTCGCCTTCTTCCCGCTCTACCCGCTGCTGGTCAAGGCGGCCGCGGTGGTGACCCCGGGGACCCGGGCCAGTACCGGCCTGGCGCTCGCGTGGCTGGCCTCGCTGGCCGCCGCCTGGGGGGTGTTCGCGGTGGGCGACCGGCTGGCCGGGCGCCGGACGGGGGTGCTGCTGACCGTGCTGTGGGCGGCGTACCCGGTGGGTCTCGTCCAGTGGATGGGCTACACCGAGTCGCTCTTCACGGCGTTCGCCGCGTGGACGCTGTACGCGGTGCTGGCCGGGCGCTGGTGGTGGGCGGCGGCGGGCGCGGTGCTCGCCGGGCTGACCCGGCCGACCGGGATCGCGGTGGCCGCGGCGGTGACGGTGACCGCCCTGTTGTCGCTGCGCACCCGTTTCTCGGCGCGGGTGCTGGCCGCGGCGCTGGCCGCCCCGCTCGGCTGGTGCGCGTACGTCGGCTGGGTGGGCGTCAGGCTCGGCCGCTGGGACGGGTACTTCGCCGTGCAGCGGATGTGGCACAACGAGGTGGACGGCGGTGCGCAGACCGTGCGCTGGCTGCGGCAGCTGTTCGGGCAGGTGTCGCGGCCGGAGCTGTTCCTGGTCGTGGTGAGTGTGACGATGCTGGTCTCGGTGGTGCTGTTCGGGTGCGCGGTGGCGGACCGGCAGCCGGTGCCGCTGCTGGTGTTCGGCGGGGTGCTGCTGGTGATCGTGCTGACGAGCGGCGGGGTGTACTTCCCGCGCGCCCGTTTCCTGCTCCCCGGCTTCCCGCTGCTGCTGCCGCTCGCCGGGTATCTGGCCCGTGCCTCCCGGCGGTTGCGGGTGCTCACGCTGACGGCGGCGGTGCTGGGATCGGCGTACTGCGGGGCCTACATGCTCCTGGTGTGGCCGAGCGCGCCGTGACGGGACGGCCGTGGAGCGCGGGGCCGCCGCGCCCTGCCATCACGCTCGACAGCGGCCGGGAGACCTGCTGGATCACCTTCGCGGGAACAGGACACCCTCGGGCCACGGACAGACGCTGACAGCGGCAGGACAGTCATCCGGCAGGCCGCCCCTCCCGGCGTGCCCCACGTGCGCTTTCTGGACTTGCTGGTCCATTTTTCTGGGCGCACAGTGGTCCGCACCTGACCGGGAACCGAGGACACGGAGGCTTGATCATGGGCATGCGACTGGCGGGAAAGACCGCGCTGGTGACCGGATCCACCAGCAACATCGGGCGGGCGATCGCGGAGGCGTTCGCCGCCGAAGGGGCTCATGTCGTCGTCTCCGGGCGCAGTGCCGCGCGCGGGGCCGAGGTGGTGGAGGCGATCCGGGCCCGGGGCGGGCGGGCCGACTTCGTGCGGGCCGAGCTTGACGGGAGCGCCGCAGCCTCGCGGGCGCTCGCCGAGGAGGCGACCAGGGTGCTGGGCGGCCGTGTCGACGTGCTCGTCAACAACGCGGGCGTCTATCCCGCCGACTCGACCGCCGCCACCGACGAGAAGACCTTCGACGAGGTGTACGCGGTGAACGTGAAGGCTCCGTTCTTCCTGACGGCGGCCGTCGCGCCCACGATGGCCGAGGCGGGCGGCGGAGCGGTCATCAACCTGAGCTCGTGGATCGCCCGCCTGGGCATCTCCGTCGCCGCGCTGTACAGCTCGACCAAGGGGGCCCTGGAGACCCTGACCCGGTCCTGGGCGGCGGAGTTCGGGCCGCAGGGGGTGCGGGTGAACGCGATCTCGCCGGGCGCGATACTGCCGTCGGACGCCGAGGTCGCCGCCATCGGCGCGGGCATGATGAAGGGGACACCGGCGGGCGGCATGGGCACGCCGGACGCGATCGCGAGCGCGGCGGTGTATCTGGCCTCCGACGAGGCCTCGTTCGTGCACGGGACCGTGCTCGACGTGGACGGCGGCCGCATGGGCGTCGCGGTGGTCGCCGCGTGAGGGGCCGTACGGCCGCGGCGGTCACCCCGGTGTGACAGCCCGGGCCTGCGGCGTGAGGTCGCGTCGCAGGTCCGCGATGCCCTGGTCGAGGGCGGCCCGCAGGTGGTCGGAGCGTCCCGTCGACAGCAGGATGGACACGCCGCCCTGGATCGCGGCCAGCAGGGCGGCGGCCCGCGCGTCGACGTCGAACTCGGCGGACCGGCCGGAGGCCGCCCACAGCGCGTGGATGCCCGCCGCCAGGCTCTCCTGCCAGCGTCGCATCAACTCGGCGACGATCGCCCGCGCCCCCGGCGTCGAACGCCCGACCTGGAGGAACAGCGACCCGAGGGGGCAGGTGTCGCCCAGGATCTCGTAGCGGGCCACCACCTGGTCACGCCACCGCTGCCAGTTCTCCCAGGAGTCGAGACAGCCGAGGTACGGCTGCTGGTCCTCGAGCACCTGATCGGCCTCGAACTCCGCGACCGCGAGCAGCAGTTCGTCCTTGCCTCCGGGGAAGTAGTGGAAGAGCTGGCCCTTGCTGGCGCTGGTACGCGCCAGCACGTCGTCGAGGGTCACGGAGCCGACCCCCTGTTCGCGCAGCACCTCGGCGGCCCCCTCGACGATCCGGTGCCGGGTGGCCCTGCCCTTGGCCGTGAGTTCCCTGCGCATGGACCGGCCTCCGCGACGAGTGGACTGGACGGTCCACTGTACGGGTCAGCCGGCGAGGACCGTGCCCGCCGGCACCACGGCTGGCGACCGTGCCGCCGACGAT
Source organism: Streptomyces arenae (assembly GCF_022343545.1). Lineage (NCBI taxonomy): Bacteria > Bacillati > Actinomycetota > Actinomycetes > Kitasatosporales > Streptomycetaceae > Streptomyces > Streptomyces arenae. The sequence continues at coordinate 141,322 of NZ_JAKQYH010000070.1, read as the reverse complement.
GCCGAGCCGGGGGTCGCGGGCTGCCTCTGCCGCACCACCCCGCGGGGGCTGCCGCTACTCCACCGCCCCGCGGGGGCTGCCGCTACTCCACCGCCCCGCAGGGGCTGCCGCTACCCCACCGCCAGCAGGATCGCCAGCAGCACCGCTCCTGCCACGGCCGGCGCGGCCACCTCGTAGGCCCAGCGCACCGTCACCTCGCCCCGCGCAGACTCCGCCGCCGACCTGCTCTCCAGCAGCTGCCGCAGTTCGTCCATGATCTGGTCGGCCTCCGCGCGCGCCGGACCACCCGCGCCGTCGGTGTCCCGCACCGGCCGGAAACCGGCGCCCACCCCGGCGGACCGCGGTCCCGCGGCAGCCGTCCGGCCGCGCTGCGCGTCCGCCTCGGACTTCGCCGTCCGGCGCGCCGCCCTCTTGCGGCCGCGCAGCGAGACGGGGATCGCCCACAGCTGGTACTTCGCCCCGGAGCTGGTGACCACCTCGTTCGAGAAACCCGAGCGCAGGGCGGCGACCTCCGCCCACGGCAGGGTGATCACCCGGAACGGGTTGCGGATCCGCAGCCGGTCCTCGCCCGCGAACACCGCGGGGCGCAGGGTGAAGGCAACCACCAGCGGCACGAGGAGGATCATCATGGCCAGGGCGAGCCAGGGGGTACGGCCGTGCCCGCGGATCAGCGCGTCGATGCCGAGCCAGCCGATGATGGCGAGCAGCAGTACGCCACCTACCAGGGCCATGGGCGAGCGGTAGGTGCGGTCCTTGACGAGGGGCGTGGTCATGCCGCCGATTCTGCCTCAGCCGCGCCCGGGAGCGCGGTGGGGGGCGTGGCCGCGCCACAGAAGAACCGTCCCCTCGGGGTGTACAGCCGCTACGCGCGTAGATATGCTCGGCTGGTGACCATGCCCACCACCGCACCCCACGCACTTGCTGACGTCACCGCGTCCGACAGCACGCTGCGCCGCTTCCTCCACGGGCTGCCCGGCGTCGACGCGGTCGGCCTGGAGGCGCGCGCCGCCTCGCTCGGCACCCGTTCGATCAAGACCACCGCGAAGGCGTACGCCATCGACCTCGCCATCTCGATGGTCGACCTGACGACGCTGGAAGGCGCGGACACCCCGGGCAAGGTCCGGGCGCTCGGCGCCAAGGCGGTCCGCCCCGATCCCACGGACCGTACGACCCCCGCCACGGCCGCCGTCTGCGTCTACCCCGACATGGTGGCCGCCGCCAAGGAGGCGGTCGCCGGCTCGTCCGTCAAGGTCGCCTCGGTCGCCACCGCCTTCCCCGCGGGTCGCGCGGCCCTGCCGGTGAAGCTCGCCGACGTGCGGGACGCCGTGGCCGCGGGCGCCGACGAGATCGACATGGTCATCGACCGCGGCGCGTTCCTCGCCGGGAACTACCGCAAGGTGTACGACGAGATCACCGCCGTGAAGGAGGCCTGCGGGGCCGCCGCCCGGCTCAAGGTCATCTTCGAGACCGGCGAGCTGTCGACGTACGACAACATCCGCCGGGCCTCCTGGCTCGGCATGCTGGCGGGCGCCGACTTCATCAAGACCTCCACCGGCAAGGTGGCGGTGAACGCGACCCCGGCGAACACCCTGCTCATGCTGGAGGCCGTCCGCGACTTCCGGGCGCAGACGGGCGTCCAGGTCGGCGTCAAGCCGGCCGGCGGCATCCGGACCAGCAAGGACGCGATCAAGTTCCTCGTCCTGGTCAACGAGACCGTGGGCGCGGACTGGCTGGACCACCACTGGTTCCGCTTCGGTGCCTCCTCGCTCCTGAACGACCTGCTGATGCAGCGTCAGAAGCTGGCCACCGGCCGCTACTCCGGCCCCGACTACGTGACGGTGGACTGATCACCATGGCCAAGGAAAAGATGACCACCGCTTTCGAGTACGCACCGGCGCCCGAGTCCCGCTCCGTCGTCGACATCGCCCCGTCCTACGGCCTGTTCATCGACGGCGAGTTCACGGAGGCGGCCGACGGCAAGGTCTTCAAGACCGTCAGCCCGTCGACCGAGGAGGTCCTCGCCGAGGTCGCCCGGGCCGGTGAGGCGGACGTCGACCGCGCCGTGCGCGCCGCCAGCAAGGCGTTCGAGAAGTGGTCCGCGCTGCCGGGCTCCGAGCGCGCCAAGTACCTCTTCCGCATCGCCCGGATCATCCAGGAGCGCTCGCGCGAGCTCGCCGTCCTGGAGACCCTCGACAACGGCAAGCCGATCAAGGAGACCCGCGACGCGGACCTCCCCCTGGTCGCCGCGCACTTCTTCTACTACGCGGGCTGGGCCGACAAGCTCGACCACGCCGGGTACGGCGCGAACCCGCGGCCGCTCGGCGTCGCCGGCCAGGTCATCCCCTGGAACTTCCCGCTCCTGATGCTGGCGTGGAAGATCGCCCCGGCGCTGGCGACGGGCAACACGGTCGTCCTCAAGCCCGCGGAGACCACGCCGCTGTCGGCCCTGTTCTTCGCGGACATCTGCCGTCAGGCGGGCCTGCCCAAGGGTGTCGTCAACATCCTCCCCGGCTACGGCGACGCGGGCGCCGCGCTCGTCGCCCACCCCGACGTCAACAAGGTCGCCTTCACCGGCTCCACCGCGGTCGGCAAGGAGATCGCCCGGACCGTCGCGGGCACCCGCAAGAAGCTCACCCTCGAACTGGGCGGCAAGGGCGCCAACATCGTCTTCGACGACGCCCCGATCGACCAGGCCGTCGAGGGGATCGTCACCGGCATCTTCTTCAACCAGGGCCAGGTCTGCTGCGCGGGCAGCCGACTGCTCGTCCAAGAGTCGGTCCACGACGAGCTGCTGGACTCCCTGAAGCGCCGGCTGTCCACGCTCCGCCTCGGCGACCCGCTGGACAAGAACACGGACATCGGCGCGATCAACTCCGCCGAGCAGCTGGCCCGGATCACCACGCTCGCCGACCAGGGCGAGGCGGAGGGCGCCGAGCGCTGGTCCCCGGCCTGCGAACTGCCGTCCGCGGGCTACTGGTTCGCCCCGACGCTCTTCACGAACGTCACCCAGGCGCACACCATCGCCCGCGACGAGATCTTCGGCCCGGTGCTGTCGGTGCTCACCTTCCGCACCCCGGACGAGGCGGTGGCGAAGGCCAACAACACGCAGTACGGCCTCTCCGCCGGCATCTGGACGGAGAAGGGCTCCCGGATCCTGGCCGTCGCGAACAAGCTGCGCGCGGGCGTCGTCTGGTCCAACACGTTCAACAAGTTCGACCCGACCTCGCCGTTCGGCGGTTACAAGGAGTCGGGCTTCGGCCGCGAGGGCGGTCGTCACGGCCTGGAGGCGTACCTCGATGTCTGACCGCACCAATGAACGTCTGAGCGTCTTCAAGACCTACAAGCTGTACGTCGGCGGGAAGTTCCCGCGTTCCGAGAGCGGCCGGGTGTACGAGGTGACGGACTCGAAGGGCAACTGGCTGGCCAACGCTCCGCAGTCGAGCCGTAAGGACGCCCGGGACGCGGTCGTGGCCGCGCGCAAGGCGTTCGGCGGCTGGGCCGGGGCCACCGCCTACAACCGGGGCCAGGTCCTGTACCGCGTCGCGGAGATGCTGGAGGGCCGCCGGGACCAGTTCGTGCGCGAGGTCGCGGACGCCGAGGGCCTCGGCAAGTCCAAGGCGGGCGCCGTCGTGGACGCGGCCGTCGACCGCTGGGTCTGGTACGCGGGCTGGACCGACAAGATCGCCCAGGTGGTCGGCGGCGGCAACCCGGTCGCGGGCCCCTTCTTCAACCTCTCCTCCCCCGAGCCGACCGGCGTGGTCGCCGTGCTGGCCCCGCAGGAGTCGTCGTTCCTGGGCCTGGTGTCCGTGCTCGCGCCGGTGATCGCGACCGGCAACACGGCGGTCGTCGTCGCGAGCGAGAAGTCCCCGCTGCCGGCCCTCTCGCTGGCCGAGGTGCTCGCCACCTCCGACGTGCCGGGCGGGGTCGTCAACGTCCTCTCCGGCCGTACGGCGGAGATCGCGCCGCCCCTCGCCGCCCACCAGGACGTCAACGCGATCGACCTCGCGGGCGCCGACGAGGCGCTGGCGAAGGAGCTGGAGATCGCGGCGGCCGACAACCTGAAGCGCGTACTGCGTCCACAGCCTGTGGACGACTGGACGGTGACGCCGGGGACCGACCGCCTGACGGCGTTCCTGGAGACGAAGACGGTGTGGCACCCGACCGGGTCGCTGGGAGCGTCGGGTTCGTCGTACTAGGAGACGGGGTCGTGGGGACCTGCGGGCCGGCCGTGGCCGGTCGCGCAGCCCCGCCCTTTCGGGGGCGCTCAGCCCCGCAGGGCCTTCCCGACCACCGGGAGCGCCCCCACCGACGGGGCCTGCGCCACCGGTCCCGTCAGTGTCTTGGAGGTCAGCGGCTTGAAGTCGGCGAGTTGGGTGCCGACGCCGTTGTCCAGCGGGTCGACACCCGTGCCCGCGAGGGGGTTCGGCTTCAGGCCGGCCACCGCCCCCGTGACGTACGGCAGCATGCCGGACAGCGCCCGCACGCCCGCCTGCGGGTCGACGTGACCGACCGAGGTGGGCTGGGTCCGCGCCACGTCCGCCCCGGGCCTGGTGTCCGCCGCGGCCGTCGCGGCGCCCGCGCCGAGCGCGACTGAGGCGGTCGCGAGCGCGACCAGCGCGCGCGGGGCGGTCGGGTTCGGGGAGGACGCGTGTCGGGCCATCGCTGGTGCCACCTTCGGGTGCGCAGGGTGATCTGTTCGGCACACAGGGTAGTTGAGGTGTGAGTCACGCTCCAAAGCCGACCCGCGGGGTCGGCAGGACGCCCCCCATGCGTCAAACTGGTGTTCCGTGAGCATTCATCCTCCGCCCCCCGCCCGCGTCGTGCTGCTGTGCGGCCCCTCGGGCTCGGGCAAGTCCCTCGTCGCCGCCCGTTCCGGGCTTCCCGTGCTGCGTCTCGACGACTTCTACAAGGAGGGTTCCGACCCGACCCTGCCGCTGGTGGCGGGGAGTTCGGACATCGACTGGGACCACCCGGAGTCCTGGGACGCCGAGGTGGCGGTCGAGGCCATCGGCCGGCTGTGCGCGACGGGTTCGGCGGGCGTGCCCGTGTACGACATCGCGCTGAGTGCCCGCACCGGCGAGGAGACCCTGCGCATCGGCCGCACCCCGCTGTTCATCGCGGAGGGCATCTTCGCCGCCGAGATCGTGCAGCGCTGCCGCGAACTGGGGCTGCTGGCCGACGCGCTGTGCCTCAGCCGGGGTCCGGTGAAGACCTTCCGGCGCCGCTTCCTGCGCGACCTCAGGGAGGGCCGTAAGTCGGTGCCGTTCCTGCTGCGCCGCGGCTGGCGGCTGATGCGCGCCGAACGCACCATCGTGGCCCGCCAGGTGGCACTGGGCGCGCACCCGTGCGACCGCGACGAGGCACTGTCCCGGATGGCCGCGGCAGCGGTGGGCCGGCAGACCCGGGACCGGACCCAGGCACCGGCCGCGTGACGGTCGTATCCGGGCCGTAGAGGAAAGCAGAAAAAAGCGGGACTGGACGGACCCCCCGGCCCTCCAGTCCCGCTTCCCCCGTCGCTCCGCCGAACACCCCCGTGTCCCCCGTGGCGGAGCTCCCCCGTGCTTACCGCGCGAGTCCCCCCGGACCCGCTCTCCCCCGTGGTCCCCCCGGACCCTCCCCCGGGCCCCTGTCTCCCCCGGTTTCCCCGTCGGGATCCCCCCGGATCCCCTTACCTTCAGGCGACGAGCTCCCCGAAGGCGTTCTCCTCGTCACGGCCGAAGCTGAGGACGTCGTCCTCGCGCAGCCGGCGGAGCGACCGCCAGATGCTGGACTTCACCGTGCCGACACTGATGTCGAGGATCTCCGCGATCTCCGGGTCCGTGCGGCCCTCGTAGTAGCGCAGGACCAGCATGGTGCGCTGGAGCTCGGGGAGCCGGGCGAGCGCCTGCCACAGGACGGCGCGCAGCTCGGTGCCGCTCATCGCGTCCGTGTCGCCGGGCGTCTCCGGCAGTTCCTCGGTCGGGTACTCGTTGAGCTTGCGGCGCCGCCAGGCGCTGATGTGCAGGTTGGTCATGGTCCGCCGCAGGTAACCGCCGACGGCCGCCTTGTCGCTGATCCGCTCCCACGCCCGGTACGTCGAGAACAGCGCGCTCTGCAGCAGGTCCTCGGCCTCGAAGCGGTCGCCGGTCAGGTGGTAGGCGGTCGCGTACAGGGAGGCGCGGCGCTCCTGGACGTAGGCGGTGAACTCCGCCTCGGTCAGCGAACGGCGCTCCCCCGTGTCCTCCCCGTATGCGGATCCCCCGTGCGACTCCCCCGAGCCGCCGTCAACCACCGTCATGTAACCGGTGTGCTGACGCCCGGTGCCGCGAGCGCACCCCCGCCCGCTCACGGCACCGGACTTCTCGGAACCCCGGTGCACGTCGTGCAGACGCGTGATCACTGCGCCGCTGGTGCTGTGACCGATCAGCGTGTTCATCTCGCGCCCCCCGTCGTGGACTTCCGGTAGTTCGGTCCCCCAGGCTCCGCGCCGCCCGCTCGCTTGCCTGTGCCGAGAACTCTGCCGGGCCACCTTCACGGCCGTATCCGCCGACTGTCACAGACCTGTCACAGGGGTCCGGCACAGAAGGACCACAGCGGTCGCACAGCGGAGGGGGCTACAGAGGTTTCCCGGCAGCTCCGAGCCGTACAGGTCGTACGACAGGGCCCTCATGGGCCAGAATGAGCCCGTGCCTTCCCTGTTGCTGATCGAGGACGACGACGCCATCCGAACGGCCCTGGAGCTCTCACTGACGCGCCAGGGACACCGGGTGGCCACCGCTGCGACCGGTGAGGACGGTCTGAAGCTGTTGCGCGAGCAGCGGCCCGATCTGATCGTCCTCGACGTCATGCTGCCCGGGATCGACGGGTTCGAGGTGTGCCGGCGCATCCGGCGCACGGACCAGTTGCCGATCATCCTGCTGACCGCGCGCAGCGACGACATCGACGTGGTGGTCGGGCTGGAGTCCGGCGCCGACGACTACGTCGTCAAACCCGTCCAGGGGCGGGTGCTGGACGCCCGGATCCGGGCCGTGCTGCGGCGCGGCGAGCGGGAGTCCACCGACTCGGCGACCTTCGGCAACGTCGTCATCGACCGTTCCGCGATGACCGTGACGAAGAACGGCGAGGACCTCCAGCTCACCCCGACCGAGCTGCGGCTGCTCCTCGAGCTGAGCCGGCGGCCGGGGCAGGCGCTGTCCCGGCAGCAGCTGCTGCGGCTGGTCTGGGAGCACGACTACCTCGGTGACTCCCGGCTGGTGGACGCCTGCGTGCAGCGGCTGCGCGCCAAGGTGGAGGACGTGCCCTCGTCCCCGACCCTGATCCGTACCGTGCGTGGTGTCGGCTACCGCCTGGACGCCCCTCAGTGACGGACCGGCACGAGGGTTTCCGGGGCTGGGCCTCGGAACGCAGGGGAGCCGTGTCCCGGCTGCGCTTCACCAGTCTGCGGCTGCGGCTCGTCGTGGTCTTCGGGCTCGTCGCGCTGACCGCCGCCGTGTCCGCGTCCGGCATCGCGTACTGGCTCAACCGCGAGGCCGTGCTCACCCGCACCCAGGACGCGGTGCTGCGCGACTTCCAGCAGGAGATGCAGAACCGGGCCGGGGCGCTGCCGGTCCACCCCACCCAGGACGAACTCCAGCGCACGGCCGGGCAGATGGCCAACAGCAGTCAGCGCTTCAGCGTGCTGCTGGTCGGCGAGGACGCGAACGGCAAGGTGACGTACGGCAATTCGGGCGGGCTCAGCGGGTTCGCGCTGGAGGACGTGCCCGGCTCGCTGCGCAAGGCCGTCGACAAGCAGCAGAAGGTCACCGAGAACAACCAGTCGGCGTACCACCTGTACTGGCAGCGGGTCGTGGACCACGGCACGCCGTATCTCGTCGCCGGGACGCGGCTGATCGGCGGCGGCCCGACCGGCTACATGATGAAGTCCCTGGAGCCGGAGGCGAAGGACCTCAACTCGCTGGCCTGGTCGCTGGGCATCGCGACGGCCCTGGCCCTGATCGGTTCCGCGCTGCTTGCCCAGGCCGCCGCCACGACCGTGCTGAAGCCGGTGCACCGGCTGGGCGTCGCCGCGCGGCGGCTCGGCGAGGGCAAGCTGGACACCCGGCTGCGGGTCTCCGGTACCGACGAACTCGCCGACCTGTCCCGGACGTTCAACGACGCGGCGGAGGCGCTGGAGAAGCGGGTCGACGACATGGCGGCGCGCGACGACGCGTCCCGCAGGTTCGTCGCCGACATGAGCCACGAGCTGCGGACCCCGCTCACCGCGATCACCGCCGTCACGGAGATCCTGGAGGAGGAGCTGGAGGCGGAGTCGGGGTCGATCGACCCGATGATCGAGCCCGCCGTCCGGCTGGTCGTCAGCGAGACGCGCCGGCTCAACGACCTCGTCGAGAACCTGATGGAGGTCACCCGCTTCGACGCCGGCACGGCCCGTCTCGTCCTCGACGACGTCGACATCGCCGACCAGATCACCGCCTGCATCGACGCCCGTGCCTGGCTGGACGCGGTGGACCTGGATGCCGAGCGCGGCATCCACGCCCGCCTCGACCCGCGCCGCCTCGACGTCATCCTCGCCAACCTGATCGGCAACGCCCTCAAGCACGGCGGCTCGCCGGTGCGGGTGTCGGTGCGCATGGAGCAGCAGGAGGGCGGGGATCTGGTGATCGCCGTACGCGACCACGGGCCCGGTATCCCCGAGGATGTGCTGCCGCACGTCTTCGACCGGTTCTACAAGGCCAGCGCCTCCCGGCCGCGCTCCGAGGGCAGCGGTCTGGGCCTGTCCATCGCGACGGAGAACGCCCGTATCCACGGCGGTTCGATCACCGCCGCCAACTCCCCCGAGGGCGGCGCGGTCTTCACGCTCCGGCTGCCCCGGGACGCCTCGGCGCTGACCGAGGAGAGCAAGGACGCCGGGGACGCCGGGAACGCCGGGGTCGCCGGAGGGAAGGGCGTCTGATGCAGGTACGAGGACTCGTGGGCGTCGCCGTGCTCGCGCTGGCGCTCGCCGGGTGCGGGATCCGGGCGACCGAGGTGCCGACCGATTTCGGCGGGGCGCCGTCGCGGGTGCCGTGCTCCATGTCCCAGCCCGACCTGCCGGCACAGTCCGCGCAGGGGGTGCCGGTGCAGGTGTTCCTGCTGTGCGGGGCGTCGCTGGTCACCGTCGACCGGGCGGTGCGCGTGCCCGACGGCACGGCGGACGCCAGGCGGCGGGTGATCGTCGCGCAGGGGCTGCTGGACCAGCTCGCCGAGACGCCGTCGGCCGCCGAGAAGGACGCGGGCTACACGACGTACGTGCGCGGCGGGATGAGCGTCGGCGGGCCGCGGCGCGGGGACCCGGACGACACGCTGCGGCTGAGCACCTCGCCGCCGCAGCTGACGTCGTACGCGCTCGCCCAGATCGTGTGCACGCTGTCCGACTCGGCGGCCGCGGAGGGCGACGGGTCGGTGATCCTGGGCGGGCCGGGGACGGAGCCGTTGCTGCGGTACGCGTGCACGGACGCCGTGCGGAACTCTCCGAGCGGGAACCGGCCGCCGTCCACCGAGGTCGCTTCGGGGTGAGGGGGGGTCGGGGCGCCTCATGGGGTGCCTGGGCAGGTCACGCGGCGACTGCGGGTCGTGCGTGGCTGGTCGCGCCCGCGCGGCGGTAGCCGCATATCCAATACAGCCCCGCGCCCCTGAAGGGGCGCTGTCGGGGGCGCGTGTTGGAGGGCTCACGCCCCTGTCCGGAACCGTTCGGGTGCGCGAGGGCGTCTTGGGGGGCGTGCAGCGTCAAGGGTTCATCGGCGGCAGCGCCGCGATCCGGGTCCGTGTGGCGGGGAGTGTCCTCCTTGCCGCACACCTCGCGTTCGTCGCCTGGCTGATGCTGCGCCCGCTGGACGTGCCCTGGGTGCTGCCCGCCAACCTGCACCCGTTCGCCGGCATCCGGGCCGACCTGGCGCTGGGCCCGCGGGAGGCGGCGCACCGGATCGGTGAGGGGCTCGCGCTGCTGGCGCCACTGGGCGTGCTGCTGCCGGCGGTGCACGGCCGGCTGCGGGTCTCCCCGCTCGGTTCGCTGGTCGCCACGGCCACCGCGGCCGCCCTGATCTCGCTGGGCATCGCCCTGTTGCAGACCGGGGTGCCCGGGCGGGTGGTGGACGTCGACTCGATCCTGCTGAACACCGTGGGCGTGGTCGTCGCGCACCTGGCGGTGGTTCCGGCGGCCCGCGCCCGGCTCCGCCGCAGGGACCGGCGGGAACGGCCGGCCGCCGTCCTCCAGGAGGACGCGGCTCAGGGTCGTACCCCGACGATTCCCAGGGTCGGGATCGCTCCGTAGAGCGACGCTCCGACCCGGTTCGGCTCCGTAGCGTAGTGGGCAGACGAGGGGCCGTACGGGCCGTCTCGCACCGGACGCTCACGAAGGAGCCGCAGATGTCCAGCCTCGCCCGCCCCACCCACGGCCGCATGATCGGCGGAGTGTGCGCCGCGCTGGCCCGGCGCTTCGGCACCTCCGCCACGACGATGCGGGTGATATTCCTGCTGTCCTGCCTGCTGCCGGGCCCGCAGTTCCTGCTCTACATCGCCCTGTGGATCCTCCTCCCCTCCGAGGAGAAGGCCGCCGCCTGGTGACACCGGGGAGCGAACGCCGTCGGGGCGCGCCGGAGGAGTCCGGGGCGCCCCGACGGCGTTGCCGCCCGGCTGGGGAGAGGGTCAGCCGAGCGGAATCCCGTTGACCGGCAGGCCGTGCGTGGGCAGGCCCTGCACGGGCAGTCCGCCGAGGAGTCCGGCGGCGGGCTTGGTCGGGCCGCCGGCGAGCACCTGCTGGACGGCCGGCTGGACGGCGGTCAGGCCGGCACCGAGGGCGTTCTGCCCCTGCGCCACGGCCTGCCCGGCACCCGGCAGCGCCTTGGAGACGTTCTCGGCCGGCAGCGTCCTGGTGACGGTGTCCAGGGCCTGGGAGGAGTCCGGGACGGCCGGGGCCGCGTTGGCCGCGCCCGCGCCGACAGCGGCGAAGGCGGCACCGAGGGCGGCGACACCGAGGGTCTTGGCAGCTGACTGCTTCATCGTAAATGCGTCCTTGGAATGCGGTGACGGGGATCGACTACAAGCTGAGCGGTCCACGACCGTAAACACGGGCCGCCACCCGCCGCAAACACCGAAATGCGGACGGCTTGTGAAAGCCCGTCCGCATTCCGCGCCCCGCCCGGATGCCCGGTCAGCCCTCCGAGTCGGCAGAACCGCTGGTGGAGGCGGTCCCCCGGAACAGCCATTCGGATTTCAGCTCTGCATATCCGGGCTTCACCACGTCATTGATCATGGCAAGGCGTTCATCGAAAGGAATGAACGCTGATTTCATCGCATTGACGGAGAACCACTGGAGGTCGTCGAGCGTGTAGCCGAACGCCTCGACGAGGTGCTCGAATTCCCGGCTCATGCTGGTGCCGGACATGAGCCGGTTGTCCGTGTTGACGGTCGCGCGGAAGTGGAGCCGGCGGAGCAGCCCGATCGGATGGCCCGCGTAGGAGTCGGCGGCCCCGGTCTGGAGGTTGGAGCTGGGGCACAGCTCCAGCGGGATCCGCTTGTCACGGACGTAGGAGGCGAGCCGGCCGAGCTTGACCGTGCCGTCCTCGTGGACCTGGATGTCGTCGATGATCCGCACGCCGTGCCCGAGCCGGTCGGCGCCGCACCACTGGAGGGCCTGCCAGATGGACGGCAGCCCGAAGGCCTCGCCGGCGTGGATGGTGAAGTGGTTGTTCTCGCGCTTGAGGTACTCGAAGGCGTCGAGGTGCCGGGTGGGCGGGTAGCCGGCCTCGGCACCGGCGATGTCGAAGCCGACCACGCCCAGGTCCCGGTAGCGGTTGGCGAGTTCGGCGATCTCCAGCGAGCGGGCCGCGTGCCGCATGGCCGTGAGCAGGGCGCCGACCCGGATCCGCCGGCCGCTCTCCCGTGCCAGCGCCTCGCCCTGCCGGAAGCCCTCGTTGACGGCCTCGACGACGTCCTCCAGGGTCAGCCCCTGTTCCAGGTGCTGTTCGGGGGCGTACCGCACCTCGGCGTAGACGACGCCGTCCTCGGCGAGGTCCTCGGCGCACTCGCGGGCGACGCGGACCAGCGCGTCCCGGGTCTGCATCACGCCGACGGTGTGCGAGAAGGTCTCCAGGTAGCGCTCCAGGGAGCCCGAGTCGGCGGCCTCGCGGAACCAGACGCCGAGCTTGTCCGGGTCGGTCTCGGGGAGTTGGGTGTAGCCGGTCTCCCGGGCGAGGTCGGCGACCGTGCCTGGACGCAGGCCGCCGTCGAGGTGGTCGTGCAGCAGAACCTTGGGCGCCCGGCGGATCTGCTCCGGCGTCGGGGTGTTCGCGGTGCTCTGGCTCGTCATTTCCGCACTCTAACTCCTACGCGCGTAGATCGCCCGGTGGTCGGCTGTTTCCCGTTCCGTCGATACCCAACGGTGACCCCACGGACGGGTCAAGTGCACCGCGTCTTCTGACACTGTTCTGTCATGGCACAGCAAGCGACCCCGGTGCGAACGGCCAGACTGGGCAGGGCAGTCGGCCAGGAGCCGGCGACGGTGAGCGGAGCGGTCCTGCTGCTCCCGGGCGGCGAGGAGAACTCCGCCCGCAAGCCGTCCCCCGTATGGGCGACGACCCTCATCCGCGCGCTCGGCCGCCGGCTCGCCCGCGACGGCCGCTACGAGGGGCTCGCGGCGTATGTCGTCCACTACCGCTATCGCGGCTGGAACGGCAGCGAGGCACACCTCGCCGGCGACGCCGACTGGGCGGCCGACGAGGTGGTACGACGGTACGGCGACGTGCCCGTCTGCCTGCTGGGCGTCGGGATGGGCGGCCGGGCGGCGCTTCGGGCGGGAGGCCACGAGGCCGTCAACTCCGTCGTGTCCATCGCCCCCTGGCTGCCGGAGACGGACGTGGCGGCACCTGAGGAACCGGTTCGGCAGCTGGTGGGCCGACGGGTGCTGATCGTGCACGGCACGAACGACGAACGGACCGATCCGGAGCTGTCGTTCCGGCTGGCGGCGCGGGCGAAGAAGGCGAACCGGGAGGTGTGCCGGTTCGAGGTGCACTCCGACGGCCACGGGCTGCATCAGCACCGGGACGAAGTCCTCGCTCTCGCTTCGGACTTCGTCATGGGGGCGGTGTACGGGCACGCGGTGTCGCGGCCGGTGGAGGACGCGCTGGCGGCGCCGCCGCCGATCGGCTTGCGGATGCCGTTGGCCGCGGGGTTCGGTAAGTCGTTGCGGCGGTAAGGGGTGGGGTTCGGTGGTGTTCCGGGTGCGGATGCGTGGTGGCTGGTCGCGCAGTTCCCCGCGCCCCTGACGGGGCGCTGCGCCTAGGTCGGCAGCAAGTTGCCCCTTCTTGACAGCAGGAACTTCTTGAAGGCGGTCACCGGTGGGGTGTCCGGGTGGCCGTCCAGCCATGCCACGCCGATCTCCCTCGCCGCCCTCGGTGCCGTGACCGTCAGTTCCGCGACTCCTGGGCGGGGGAAGACCGGCGGAGGCAGGAGGGCCACCCCCAGTCCCGCCGCGACCAGGCCCCTCAAGGTCTCGGCCTCCTCGCCCTCGAAGGCGATCCGCGGTCTGAAGCCCGCCTCCTTGCAGAGGTCGTCGGTGATGCGGCGCAGGCCGTAGCCCGGTTCCAGGGTCACGAAGGTCTCGTCGGCCGCCTCGGCGAGACGGACCCGGCGGCGGGCCGCCAGACGGTGGTCCGCCGGGACCACCAGGCGGAGCTTCTGTTCGTCCAGGCGGCGGGCCACCAGGTCGGGCGCGTCCGGGACCGGCGAGGTGAGGCACAGGTCGAGCTCCCCCGCGCGCAGCTTCTCGATCATCGCCTCGCCGTAGTTCTGGACGAGGCTGAAGCGGATGCGGGGGTGGTCGACCCGGAACGCCTGGAGCAGGCCGGGAACCGTCTCCGCGCCCATGGTGTGCAGGAAGCCGAAGGCGACCTTCCCGGTGGTGGGGTCGGCGTCGGCGCGTACCTCGTCGGCGGCGCGCTGCACCTCGCCGAGGGCGCGTTCGACCGAGGTGAGGAAGGTACGGCCGGCAGGGGTCAGGGAGACGGTGCGGCCGTGCCGGGTGAAGAGGTCGACGCCGAGGTCCTCCTCCAGGCGGGCCATCGCCCGGGACAGGGTGGACTGGGGGACGCCCAGTTCCTGCGCGGCCCTGGTGACGTGCTCGGTGCGGGCGACGCCGGCGAAGTACGCGAGGCGGGGCGCCAGCAACATCGTCATGTCTTCTGTGTCACTGGACGGTGACAGGCGCGCGGCTGACCTCTGCTGATGCTCCATGGGAACGATTATGACGATTCCATGCATTGGACGGATGAAGAGGGGGTCCGTACGTTCGAAGCATGTCTCCCGCCAGTACCGGGGCGTCCACCACCCTGGGCGCCGTCCCGTCCGTCCCCGCCGCCGACTCCCGTCTGACCCCGGGCGGTCCCGGCTACCGCCGGATGAGCTTCGCGCTCTTCCTCGCCGGTGTCGCGACCTTCGCCCTCCTCTACTCCACCCAGGCGCTGCTGCCGCTGATCTCCGACGGCTTCGGGGTCAGCGCGAGCGACGCGAGCTGGACGGTGGCGGCGGCGACCGGCGGTCTGGCGCTGTTCGTCATCCCGATGAGCGCGCTCTCCGAGCGTTTCGGGCGTCGTACGATCATGACCGCCTCGCTGGCGGTGGCGGTGACCGTCGGCCTGCTGGTCCCCTTCGCGCCCTCGCTGGGTGTGCTGGTCGTGCTGCGCGGCGTCCAGGGCGCGGCACTGGCCGGTCTGCCGGCCTCCGCGCAGGCCTATCTGGCCGAGGAGGTCCGCCCGAAGGCGCTGGTCACGGCGATCGGCCTGTTCGTCGCGGGGAACAGCGTCGGCGGGATGAGCGGCCGGGTCATCACCGGCTGGGTGGCACAGGAGTGGGGCTGGCGGATCGCCGTCGGCACCATCGGTGTGATCGCCGTCGGCTGCGCGGTGGCCTTCCGGCTGCTGCTGCCCGCGCCGCGGCACTTCACGGCGGGCTCGCTGCACCCGCGCCGGCTGCTCGGCACGGTCCGCGACCACCTGGCGAACCCGCTGCTGCGCCGCCTGTACGCGATCGGCGCGCTCTTCATGACCGTCTTCGGCGGTGTCTACACGGTGATCGGCTACCGCCTCACCGAGGAGCCCTTCTCGCTCCCCCAGGGCATCATCGGCTCGATCTTCCTGGTGTACCTGGTGGGCACGGTCTCCGCGTCGACGGCCGGGCGTCTGGTCGCCCGGCTCGGCCGCCGTGGCGCCCTCTACCTGGGCGGCGGCACGACGGCCACGGGCCTGCTGCTGTCGCTGGCCGACTCGCTCCCGCTGGTCCTGCTGGGCCTGGTCCTGATCACCGCGGGCTTCTTCGCGGGCCACGCGGTGGCCTCCTCGGCGGTCAGCCACACGGCGACCCACGGCCGCGCCCAGGCCTCGGCCCTCTACCAGTCCGCGTACTACATCGGCTCCAGCGCGGGCAGCACGATCGGAGCGCTGGCGTTCCACGCGCAGGGCTGGTCGGGCACGGTGGCCGTCGGCCTCCTGGCGATAGCGGGCGTGGTCACCATCACGGTCCTGGGCTCACTGGCAGCCCGCCGCAGTGTGACGGCCAACGCCCACTGAAGCGCCCCTGAAAGGGGCGCGGGGAACTGCGCGACCAGCCCCCACCGCGCCGCACCCGCCACCGAACCCCGCACCCCACCTCCATAGGCGACCCACTCCCACCTGCACGTTCTGCGACTTCGGACGCCATTGTCAGTCCCCTGCGCTAGCTTTCAAGTGCTGGAGCGCGAAGGCGCGCGACATGGCCACGTGGGGTGGGTGGACGGCATGACCAACAGCACGGCGACCGCGGAACTGGACGTCGCACTGGAGAAGCACCGGACCGAACTGACCGGCTACTGCTACCGCATGCTCGGTTCGTCCTTCGAGGCCGAGGACGCCGTACAGGACACCCTGGTACGGGCCTGGCGGAGCTACGACAAGTTCGAGGGCCGTGCCAGCCTCCGGTCGTGGCTGTACCGGATCGCGACCAACGTCTGCCTGGACATGCTGAACGCGGGCAACAAGCGGGCCCGCCCGATGGACCTCAGTGAGTCGACGCCGCTCGCCCAGGCGGCGCTCTCCCCCCGGCCCGACAACACCTGGCTGGAGCCGGTGCCCGACGCCCGCGTGCTGCCCACCGTGGGCGACCCGGCGGAGGCGGCCGTGGCCAAGGAGTCCATCCGGCTCGCCTTCATGGCCGCGCTCCAGCAGCTGCCGCCCAAGCAGCGGGCGGTGCTGATCCTGCGCGAGGTGCTGGCCTGGAAGGCGAGCGAGGTCGCCGAACTGCTCGGCACCACGGTCGCGTCGGTGAACAGCGCCCTCCAGCGGGCCCGGGCCACGCTGGCGGAGCAGCAGCAGTCGGGTGCCCAGGCCGAGGTGTCCGACGCGCTCGACGAGGAGCAGCAGAAGCTCCTGGAGCGCTACGTCGCGGCCTTCGAGGGGTACGACATGACGGCGCTGACGGCACTCCTCCACGAGGACGCCATCATGACGATGCCGCCGTTCGACCTGTGGCTCACCGGTCACGAGGACATCGCCGGCTTCATGACCACCCTCGGCTCGGCCTGCGAGGGCTCACGCCTGTTCCCGGTCCAGGTCAACGGCCTGCCCGGGTTCGCCCAGTACAAGCCCGACCCGGACACCGGCGGCTGGACGCCGTGGTCGATCCAGGTCCTGGAGATCTCAGACGGACGGCTGACCGGGTTCCACTTCTTCCTCGACACCAAGCGCTGGTTCCCGCTCTTCGACCTCCCTCTCCACCTGGATGCGGAGTCCGACGAACCGGAGCAGGGAGCGTAGGGCGGGATCGGGGTCCCGCAACCGGATCCGGCCGCCGGCCCGGCGGGCGGTCAGTTCCAGCCGGGCCAGCAGGTCGACGACCGCGAGGCCCGGCGGTCCGAGGCCGCCGACGTCGCAGACGACGACCCGGGCCCTGCCGCCCCGCAGCAGCGCCCGCACGTCGTCGCAGAGCCCCGGCACCTCGTCCCTGGCGACGGGGCCGGACAGCGTCAGTACGGCGGGGGTCACGGCATCCACGAGCGGTAGACCGGGCCGGGCCTGACAACTCATCGGTAGCCGCGGCGCGCCCCGCGCGTGCCGCACAGATCACAGCGATCGCAACGATCACAAAGTTGACCTGCACCTGACCCGCACCAGAGGGTCAGGTGTATGCCCCACAGATCAGCACCCATCCCGATACCCGACGGCCCGGCGCACGCCCTGGGGGTTCCGTGCAAGGGGTGCTGAGCGGCTTCGCGGTGATCGCGATCGTGATCGCCGTCGGTTATCTCCTCGGCCGCGGTGGCCACCTCGGGGCGAACGGCCGCGAGGTCCTCACCAGGCTCGCCTTCCATGTCGCCTCCCCCGCGCTCCTGTTCACCACCCTCGCGAAGGCCGACCTGGCGGTGGTCTTCTCCAGCCGCCTCCTGGTGACGGCGCTGTCCACGGCAGCGGCGGCGGGCGTGTTCGTGACGGTGGGTGCCGTACGGGGCTGGGGTGTGGGACGTACGACGATCGGCGCGCTGTGCTCCAGCTACGTGAACTCCGGCAACCTCGGCATCCCGATCGCGGTGTACGTGCTGGGCGACGCGTCGCTGGTGGCCCCGGTGCTGCTGTTCCAGGTGGTGCTGCTCACCCCGGTCGCCCTGACGGTCCTCGACCTGGCGGGCGCGGGCGAGAAGGGGCCGTGGTGGCGCCGCCTGCTGACCCCGCTGCGCAACCCGATAGCCGTCGGCTCGCTGTCCGGCGTCGCGGTCTCGGGTCTCGGGCTCCACGTCCCCGGCCCGGTCATGGACCCTCTCACTCTGATCGGCAACATGTCCGTCCCGGCGGTCCTGCTGGCCTTCGGCATCTCGCTGCGCGGCAGCACCCTCCCCGGCCGGGGCCGCGACCGCCACCCGGTGTTCCTGTCGGTGGCGCTGAAGGCGGTGGGCCAGCCGCTGGCCGCCTGGGCCCTGGCGTCGGCCGTCTTCGGCCTGCACGGCGCGCCCCTGCTGGACGTGACGGTGACCTCGGCGCTGCCGGCCGCGCAGAACCTGTACACGTACGCGAGCACCTACCGGGTCGGCGAGGAACTGGCCCGCGACTCGATCCTGCTCTCGACGGTGCTGTCGGTACCGGTACTGGTCGTGGTGGCGGCGCTGCTGGGGTGACCGGCCGGTCAGTCGACGGGGAACTCGCCGGTGTCGATGGTGAGGCCGAACGGCTCCGGCAGGACGACGGGGTCTCCGAACTTGACCGCGCTGAGCACCTGGTAGACATCGCCCTTCGGCTCACCGTAGAGCGTGGCGGTAGGGCCGCCGGGAGCCCAGCGGTCGATCAGGAGGTAGAGCGGGATGCCCGCGGTGGCGTACGCGGCGGGCTTGCTGACGCGGTCGTGCCGGGCGTTGGACCTTGAGGTGACCTCGACGACGAGCTCGGCGAGGGCGGCGGGGATGTGGGAGTCCGCCTCCACACAACCCTGCACCGGCGCCACCACCAGGTCGGGGATGAGCATCCCCAGACGCGACGGCACCGCGATGGCCAGCGTCTGGAAGATCTCCAAGTCGTCGGGAACCACGCTGTAGAGGCGGCGCTGAATGCGGGCCGCGATCAAGTTGTGGCGGGAGGCGGGAGCAGGTGACACGGTGACGATCCCCTCGATGATCTCCACCTTGCTGCCCTCGGGCCATTCCATCTCCTCCCAGAACTGGACGAGTTCGTCCCAGCTCTGCTCGGGGTCGTGGCCCACGGTGAGTGCGCTCATGGCGGTCTCCTTCGGTTGCGTCACCGATCCCAGCATGCCGAACGGGACCGGCGCAGGTCCACCGATCCCGTTCACCCCAAAGAAGAAACACCTGGTCAGGCGATACGTTCCAGCACGACGGGCGACGCCGTGAAGTCCGTACCGGCCGCCGCGATGCCGTACGAACCCTCGACCGCCTGGAGTGCGTACTCGAAGCGTTCCGGGGTGTCCGTGTGGAGGGTGAGCAGGGGCTGGCCGGCGGTGACGGTGTCGCCGGGCTTGGCGTGGAGTTCGACGCCCGCGCCCGCCTGCACCGGGTCCTCCTTGCGGGCGCGGCCGGCGCCGAGGCGCCATGCGGCGACGCCGATGCCGTAGGCGTCGAGGCGGGTCAGGACGCCCGACAACGGGGCCGTGATCACATGCTGCTCGCGCGCCACCGGCAGCGTCGCGTCCGGGTCGCCGCCCTGGGCCGCGATCATCCGGCGCCAGACGTCCATCGCCGAGCCGTCCGCCAGCGCCTTCGCCGGGTCGGCGTCATGGATGCCCGCCGCGTCCAGCATCTCCCGGGCCAGCGCGAGGGTCAGCTCGACCACGTCCGAGGGGCCGCCGCCGGCGAGCACCTCCACCGACTCGCGGACCTCCAGGGCGTTGCCCGCCGTGAGGCCGAGCGGGGTGGACATGTCGGTGAGGAGCGCGACCGTCTTCACGCCGTGGTCGGTGCCGAGGCCCACCATCGTCGAGGCCAGTTCGCGGGCGTCCTCGATGGTCTTCATGAAGGCGCCGGTGCCCACCTTCACGTCCAGGACCAGGGAGCCGGTGCCCTCGGCGATCTTCTTCGACATGATCGAGGAGGCGATCAGCGGGATCGCCTCGACCGTGCCGGTGACGTCACGCAGTGCGTAGAGCTTCTTGTCCGCGGGGGCCAGGCCGTCGCCCGCCGCGCAGATCACCGCGCCCGTCGAGTCCAGCACCGACAGCATCTCCTCGTTGGAGAGCAGGGCGCGCCAGCCGGGGATCGACTCCAGCTTGTCGAGGGTGCCGCCGGTGTGGCCGAGGCCGCGGCCGGAGAGCTGCGGGACGGCCGCGCCGCAGGCGGCGACGAGAGGCGCCAGGGGCAGCGTGATCTTGTCGCCGACACCGCCCGTGGAGTGCTTGTCGGCGGTCGGGCGGGACAGCGAGGAGAAGTCCATGCGCTCGCCGGAGGCGATCATCGCCGCGGTCCAGCGGGCGATCTCGCGGCGGTTCATGCCGTTGAGGAGGATGGCCATGGCGAGCGACGACATCTGCTCGTCGGCCACCTCGCCGCGCGTGTACGCGTCGATGACCCAGTCGATCTGCTCGTCGCCGAGCTCACCGCGGTCCCGCTTGGTGCGGATGACGGAGATGGCGTCCATGGCCATGACGTTCCCTTCGGAGCATTGCGAAGCGCACGGCCCCTCCGCGCGGACGGGCGGGGAGGGGCCGTACGGGATTACTTGGTGAGGTGGGCCGGGCCGAAGGCCTGGGGCAGCATCTCGGAGAGGGGCAGGACGCCCTGAGGGGTGTCCAGGAGGAGGTCCGGGCCGCCGAACTCGTAGAGCAGCTGGCGGCAGCGGCCGCACGGGACCAGGAGCCCGCCCGTGCCGTCCACGCACGTGAAGTGGGTGAGCCGGCCGCCGCCGGTGCGCTGGAGCTCGGAGACGAGGCCGCACTCCGCGCACAGCCCCAGGCCGTACGACGCGTTCTCCACGTTGCAGCCGGAGACCGTACGGCCGTCGTCCACCAGGGCCGCGACCCCGACCGGGAAGCCGGAGTACGGGGCGTAGGCGTGGGACATGGCCTCCCGCGCCTCGGCCCGCAGGGGTTCCCAGTCGAAGGCGGCGGTGGTCACTTGCCCTGTCCCTTCCGGTACGGCAGGCCGTCCGCCTTCGGCATCCGCAGGGACTGCGCGGACAGCGAGAGGACCAGCAGGGTCACGAGGTACGGGGTCGCGGTCACGAGCTGCCGCGGGACCTCGTTGGTGGAGGCGTACCAGACGAACATCAGGACCGAGACGACGATCGTGATGACGGCGGGGACGTACTTCCTGCGCCAGGCCTGGTAGGCCGCGCCGGCCACCAGCAGGGTGGCGATCAGCAGGATCAGCGCGTGGACGTTCACCGTGCCGCCGCGCAGGTTGAGGCTGTCGGTGTAGCCGAACAGGCCGGCGCCGAGGGCGAGGCCGCCCGGCATCCAGTTGCCGAAGATCATCGCCGCAAGACCGATGTAACCGCGGCCGGCCGTCTGGCCGTCCAGGTAGACGTTCGAGGCGACGATGGAGAGGAACGCGCCGCCCAGACCCGCGAAGCCACCGCTGATGATCACCGCGATGTACTTGTACTTGTAGACGTTGACGCCGAGGGACTCGGCCGCGACCGGGTTCTCGCCGCAGGACCGGAGGCGGAGGCCGAAGGCCGTGCGCCACAGGACCCACCAGGTGACCGGGACCAGGGCGACCGCGACGACCGTCAGCGGGGACAGGTCGGTCAGCAGACCGCCGACCAGGCCAGCGATGTCGGAGACCAGGAACCAATGCTTCCCGTTGAGCGTGTTCAGCCAGTCCGACAGGCCGGGGACGCTGAAGGTGCCCAGTGAGTCGATCGGCGGGGACTGCTTGGAGGAGCCGCCCTCCGCGTTCTCGAAGGTGAACTTCGAGAGGTAGCGGGTGGCGCCCAGGGCGAGGATGTTCAGGGCCACACCGGAGACGATGTGGTTGACGTTGAAGGTGACGGTGGCGACGGCGTGCAGCAGGGCGCCGAGCGCGCCGCCGAGGATGCCGAAGACGACGCCGACCCAGGGGCCCCACTGGTAGCCGGCCCAGGCGCCGAACCAGGTGCCGAGGATCATCATGCCTTCGAGGCCGATGTTGACGACGCCCGCGCGCTCGGCCCACAGACCGCCGAGGCCGGCGAGGCCGATCGGGACGGCGAGGCGCAGCGCGGTGGACATCTGGCCGGTCGAGGTGATGCCCTCGGCGCCGGTGATGAGGCGCACGGCCGAGGTGAGGACCAGTACGCCCGCGATGACCAGCAGGAGTACCGGGAGCGACATTCGGCGGCCGCCCTTGCCGGGCTGCTTCGCCTGCGGCTTGGCGATGGTCGCGGTGGACATCAGGCCGCCACCTCCTTCTTGGTGTTCTGGGCGGCGGCCGCGGCGAGCTCCGCGCCGACCTGGCGCTGCTGGCGGCGCAGGCCCCACTGGCGTACGGCTTCGTAGGAGATGACGACGGAGAAGACGATCAGGCCCTGCATGATCGTGGCGATCTCCTTCTCGTACGCCACCGGGGTGGCGTAGTCGAGGGCGGGCGAGGCCTTGTCGAGGAAGGCCCACAGGAGGGCGGCGAAGGCGATGCCGCCGGGGTTGTTCCGGCCGAGCAGGGCGATGCCGATGGCGGTGAAGCCGAGGCCGGCCGGGAAGTCCAGGCTGTAGGTGTGCGAGTCGCCGAGCAGCAGCGGAAGACCCGCGAGGCCGGAGACCGCGCCGGAGATCAGCATGGAGACCAGGACCATGCGCTTGGCGTCGACGCCGGAGGCCGCGGCGGCCGACTCGGAGGCGCCGGTGGCGCGCAGGTCGAAGCCGAAGCGGGTGCGGTTGAGGACCACCCAGTAGGCGATGCCGAGGGCGATGGCGACGAAGACCATGCCGTAGATCTCGCCGACGTCGGAGCCCAGGTCGATGCCGGGGAACCAGCCGGACTTCTTCATCACGCCGGTCGTCATGTTGTTGCCGACCTGGACGCCCCACACGTTCGAGAGGGTGATGTAGCCGATGAGGCTGGTGGCGATGGCGTTCAGCATGATCGTGGCGACGACCTCGCTGACTCCGCGGGTGACCTTGAGGACGCCCGCGATACCGGCCCAGAAGGCGCCGGTGAACATGGCGACCAGGAGCAGCATCGGGATCTGCAGCGCGGCGGGCAGGCCGATGTTGGCGCCGACCACGGCCGTCATCACGGCGGCGAGCCGGTACTGGCCGTCGACGCCGATGTTGAACAGGTTCATCCGGAAGCCGAGGGCGACCGCGATGGCCGCGATGTAGTACATCGCCGCCTGGTTGATGATCAGGACCTGGATGTCCGAGTACGGCAGCTGCTGGAGCATCAGCACGTACGGCTCGAACGGGTTGCGGTTCGAGGCCAGCAGCACGATCGACGTCAGCGCGATCGCCAGGACGAGCGCGATGACCGGGCCGGCCACCGCGAGGAGCACCCGCTCCTTGTCGAACTTCTTCATCGGTCCTGGTCCTCCCCGGACACACCGTCGGAATCGTGATGCTCCAGGTGGCCGGTGGCGGCACCTGTCATGGCCGAGCCCAGTTCCTCGGGCGTGATGGTGGCCGGGTCGGCGTCCGCGACCAGCTTTCCGTCGTAGATCACTCGCAGGGTGTCCGACAGGCCGATCAGCTCGTCGAGGTCGGCGGAGATCAGCAGCACGGCCAGGCCCTCGCGGCGGGCGTCCCGGATGCGGTCCCAGATCTGCGCCTGCGCGCCGACGTCCACACCGCGGGTGGGGTGGGCGGCGATCAGGAACTTCGGGCTGTGGCTCATCTCGCGGCCGACGATCAGCTTCTGCTGGTTGCCGCCGGAGAGGGAGGCGGCGGTGACGTCGATGCCGGGGGTGCGGACGTCGTACTCCTCGACGATCCGGCGGGTGTCGGCCTGGGCGCCCTTGATGTCCAGCCAGAAGCCCCGCGCGTTGGGCTTCTCGGTGACGTGGCCGAGGATGCGGTTCTCCCAGAGCGGGGACTCCAGGAGCAGACCCTGGCGGTGCCGGTCCTCGGGGATGTAGCCGACGCCGGACTCGCGGCGCTTGCGGGTGGCCCAGCCGGTGATGTCCTCGCCGAGGAACTCGATCGCGCCGGAGTCGGCGTGCCGGGTGCCGATGAGCGCGTCGATCAGCTCGGTCTGGCCGTTGCCCTCGACGCCGGCGATGCCCATGACCTCACCGGCGTGGATGGTGAAGGAGACGTCGTCCAGGACGCGCTTGGCGGCGCCGGGGGTGGTGGCCTCGGTGAGCACGTCGGCGCCCGCGGTGGCGCCGGCCGAGCCGACGGTCGCGGTCTCGGGCTGGGCGCCGACCTCGCCGAGGGAGGCGATGCCGCCGCCGGCGTGGACGGTGAGGTTCCGCACCGTGATGACGGCCTGGTCGGTGACCGTGGACTCGGCGGTCTCCGGGGTGGGCAGTTCGCTGCCGACCATCAGCTCGGCGAGCTGGCGCGGGGTGGTCTTCGACGGGATCGCCGTGCCCACCGTCGTACCGCGCCGGATGACGGTGATGTCGTCGGCGACGGACAGCACCTCGCCCAGCTTGTGGGAGATGAAGATGACCGACAGGCCCTCGGACTTCAGCTCGCGCAGGTTGTCGAAGAGCGCGTCGACCTCCTGCGGGACCAGGACGGCGGTGGGCTCGTCGAGGATCAGGGTCTTGGCGCCGCGGTAGAGGACCTTGAGGATCTCCACGCGCTGCCGGTCGGCGACACCGAGGTCCTCGACCAGGACGTCCGGGCGGATGCCGAGGCCGTACCGGTCGGAGATCTCGCGGATCTTCTTCCGGGCGTTGCCGCCGATGCCGTACAGCTTCTCGCTGCCGAGCACGACGTTCTCGAGGACGGTCAGGTTGTCGGCCAGCATGAAGTGCTGGTGGACCATGCCGATGCCGCGCGCGATGGCGTCGGCCGGGGACGAGAACGTGACCTGCTCGCCGTCGACCGCGATGGTGCCCTCGTCCGGCTTCTGCATGCCGTAGAGGATCTTCATCAGGGTGGACTTGCCGGCCCCGTTCTCCCCGACGAGGGCATGGACGGTGCCCTTGCGGACGGACAGGTGGATGTCGTGGTTCGCTACGACACCCGGGAATCGCTTGGTGATCCCCGCCAGCTCGACCGCGGCTGTCGTCTCTGCGGTGAGCGGAGGGCTGCTGGACGCGTCGATGGCGCACTCTCCTAGGGAAAGGGGCCGCTCTACGCGCGTAGCGCCCCTGCTTTAAATAGTGCCCGGACCTGACCGAGCTTTTTTGACTCTCGATCCGTTCCGAGCATTCTGCCGCGCGAACGGGATGCGTTCCCCGCCGTAGATCGTCCTGTGATGCCGGATCTACGGCAGGGGCACGGGAGGAAGATCCTGCCCGCACCCCGTTCCGTGGCCGTAACGCTGCCATTACAGCGTTCTTTTGGCCATGCTTACGGCGGGACCTGCCTTTCGGATCAGGTCGCCCGAGAGAGACTGTGGCTCTCGGCCGACCCGAGCGGGGTCTGGTGCGTGCAGCTGCAAGGCGGAGGAGGGAGTCGACGCGGAGCGTCGGCGACCGACGACAACGCCGCAGATGCGCGTGCCAGGGCCCGCGTTACCGGGCTGGTCCGAAAGGCAGGTCCCGAGACCATGACCGCTGGGTCAGGAGGTCTTGACCACGATCGAGCCGTCCTTGATGCCGGCCTCGGCCTTCTTGAGCGCGGCCTGGATGTCGGCGTTGTTCTTGAAGGCCGGGTTGGAGTCGGCGAGGCTCACACCGCCGGTGGCCAGGCTGGCACGGATCTCACCGGTCTCCGGCTTGCCGTCGTGGACGGACTTGGCCAGGTTGTACACCGCGCCGGCGACGTCCTTCATGGCCGAGGTGAGGATGTAGTCCTTGTACTTGGCCAGCGCGTCCTGCTTGTACTGGTCCGAGTCGACGCCGATCGCCCACACCTTGTGCGCGGCGGCGGACTGGATGACACCCTGGCCGGACAGACCGGCGGCGGCGTAGACGACGTCGGCACCGGCGTCGATCTGGCCGTCCGCGGCGGTCTTGCCCTTGTCCGGGCTGGAGAAGCCGCCCTCGGCCGCGGTCTCGGTCAGGTACTGCGACTTGACCTTGACGCCCTTCTTGGTGTCCGTGACGCCCTGCTCGAAGCCCGCCTCGAACTTGTGGATCAGCGGCACGTCCACACCGCCGACGAAGCCGACGGTGTTGGTCTTGGTGGCCTTGGCGGCGGCGACACCGGCCAGGTAGGACGCCTGCTCCTCGTGGAAGACGAGGTCGGCGACGTTGTCGGCCTTGATGGTGCTGTCGTCGATGATGCCGAAGGTGACCTTCGGGAACTTCTCCGCGACCTCCTTGACGGCCGGCGCGTACGAGTAGCCGACGCCGATCACCGGGTTGTAGCCGGCCTTGGCCAGGGTCTCCAGACGCTGGGCCTTGTCCGCGTCCGACTCACCGTCCTGCGGCTCGACGGCGGTGGACTTGTAGCCGTACTGCTGGTCGGCCTTGTCCATGCCGGAGGTCGCGGCGTCATTGAAGGACTGGTCGCCCTTGCCGCCGACGTCGTAGGCGAGGGCCAGACCGAGGTCCTTGCCCTTGCTGGCGGAGGACGAGGTGGAAGAGCTGCCACAGGCGGAAACAGTGGCGGCAAGGGCTGCGGTTGCAACGCCCGCAACCGCGATACGGGACACCCGGCGCATGGAACTTGACTCCTTTGTGCAAGCGCCCAAACCGAGCGCTGGTTCCGCCGCAGCGTAACGCGCGTAGACCAGACGGAAAACCCCCAATGTCCGGTCCGTTATCTAGCTGTGGCCACACTCACGGCCAAGGTTACGCACAGCAGTACGCCCCTTGCGGGAGGCAAGGGGCGTACGGACTGCAACGGCGCGCGGGCGGCCTTACCCGTGGGTAGGGCCGGTCACCCGGCCGGTCCGGCGGACGGCGTCACTTCGTGGCGACGGTCACCTTGCCGTCGATGATCTCCTGCTTGGCCTTGTCGACGGCCGCGACGACCTTGGTCAGGGCCTTGTACTTCGGGTTGGTGTCGGCGAAGCCGACGCCGCCGGTCTTGAGGGTGCCCTCGACGACACCGGTCTCCGGCTTGCCCTGGTAGACGGACTTCACGAGGTCGTAGACCGCGCCGCCGACGTTCTTCAGGGCGGAGCCCAGGATGTAGTCCTTGTACTTGGCGAGCGCGCTCTGGCTGTACTGGTCGGAGTCGACGCCGATGGCCCAGACCTTGGCGGTGGCGGCCGCCTCGATCACGCCCTGGCCGGAGAGACCGGCCGCGTGGTAGATGACGTCGGCGCCTGCGTCGATCTGGCCCTGCGCCGCGGCCTTGCCCTTGTCGGGGCTGGAGAAGCCGCCCTCCTGGGCCGTCTGGGTCAGGTACTGCGACTCGATCTTGATCTTCGGGTTGACGGACTTGGCGCCCTGGTCGAAGCCCGCCTCGAAGGTGTGGATGAGCGGTACGTCGACACCGCCGATGAAGCCGATGTGGTTCTTCTTGGTGGCGGACGCCGCGGCGACACCCGCGAGGTACGACGACTGCTCGGCCGCGAAGACCATGTCGACGACGTTGCTCGCCGTCACCTCGTTGTCGTCGATGATGCCGAAGGTGATCTTGGGGTACTTGCCCGCGACCTCCTTGACCGCGGGCGCGTAGGAGTAGCCGACCCCGATGATCGGGTTGTAACCGGCCCTGGCCAGCGTGTCGAGGCGCTGCACCTTGTCGGCGTCGGACTCGCCGTCCTGCGGCTCGATGTCCCGGCCGCTGATGCCGAACTCCTTCTCGGCCTTCTGGAAGCCCGCGTAGGCGGCGTCGTTGAAGGACTGGTCGCCCTTGCCGCCGATGTCGTACGCGAGGCCTATGCCCTTGCCGCTGTACTTGCCGGACGAGGTGGCGGAGGTGTCACCGCTGTCCTGGCTGGACTTGCCGCACCCGGCGGCCGCGAGGGCGATGACGGCGACGGTCACCGCGGCTTTGGAGAACCTGGTCCTCCGAGAGACAGAACGCACAGCACGTACCCCTTCGTCCCCACGGCACCGTCACCGGCCCGCTTGCCAACCGGCCACCTGCGGTGGCGATTTCGGCGCACAGTAACGCGCGTAGAAGCGGAGGGGAACGGGGTTTCTCCGGGCCGTTATCGAACCGTGCCGACTCCGGGTTACAAGGAGGGACCACCGGTTACGACGGGGTGACACAAGGGGGCGAAGAGGTGCCGATCGGGCACCTCTTCGCCCCCTGCGGTGAACCGGTGTCGGGACCGACGGCAAGGTGACCGTTTCTCCCGCCAGCTGATACGACTCCCGTCGATACGACTACCTGGTCGCGTCGATCAGGGCCGCGGCAGTGAACAGCTCCACGCCGACGGTGATGGCCCGCTCGTCCGCGTCGAAGTCACCCTGGTGCAGATCGCGCACGGTCCGCTCGCCCGGGGTCCGCACCCCGAGCCGCGCCAGCGCGCCCGGCACGTGCTCCAGGTACCAGGAGAAGTCCTCGCCGCCGAGGCTCTGCTCGGTCGTCTCGATGGAGTCGGAGCCGCTGCGGGCGATCATCGCGTCCCGCAGCAGTTCGGTGATCACCGGGTCGTTGACGACCGGCGGCACCCCGCGCACGTAGTTGATCTCGGACTTGGCCCGGTGCAGCGTGGCGACCTCCTCGACGGCGGCGTACACCACGTCCGGCGCCTGCCGCCAGGCCTCCAGGTCCAGGCAGCGCACGGTCCCGGACAGCTCGGCATGCTGCGGGATGACGTTGGGCGCGTGCCCGCACTCGATCCGCCCCCAGGTGACGGCGAGGCCGCTGCGGGTGTCCACGCGCCGCCCGATGAGCGCCGGCACGTCGACGGCGACCCGGGCGGCGGCGGTGACCAGGTCGGTGGTCAGGTGCGGCCGTGCGGTGTGCCCGCCGGGGCCGTCCAGCGCCACCTCGATCCGGTCGCAGGCGCTGGTGATGGGGCCGGTCCTGAGACCGATCCGCCCCGCGTCCACCCGGGGGTCGCAGTGCACGGCGATGATCCGCCCCACCCCGTCCAGCACCCCCTCCTGGATGGCGTCGGCGGCACCGCCGGGCAGCACCTCCTCGGCGGGCTGGAAGAGCAGCCGCACGGGCCGCGGCAGCCGCCCCTGCCGGTGCAGGTCGGCGAGGACCAGACCGGCGCCCAGCACCACTGTCGTATGCACGTCATGCCCACAGGCGTGCGCCCGGTCCGGCACGGTGGACCGGTACGGGGACTCCGTCTTCATGTCCGGGATGGGCAGCGCGTCGATGTCGGCGCGCATGGCGAGCACCGGCAGCCCGTCCCCGACCGGTCCGATGTCACAGAGGAGCCCGGTCCCCGACGCGAGGACCCGCGGTCGGAGCCCGGCCTTCTCCAGCCGCTCCTTGATCGCGGCCGTGGTGCGGAACTCCTGGTTGCCTAGCTCGGGGTGCATGTGCAGGTCGCGGCGGAAGGCGACGAGTTCGGCGTACAGCTCCTCGCTGAGCACGCCGGGCAGCACGTCCCCGGGGGAATCGGCCTCGGACTCTAGGGACATCAATTGGTTCACCCTCTGAAGGGTAGGACGCCCGAAGGGTCAACTGACCCGAGATCAACAAAAGTTCAGCCCCTTAGGGGAAGAAAATCTGACCGGGAAGGTATGACCTCGGACGTGGCTGGGTAACACGTATGTTTCCTCTTCCACGCATACCACGTTCGGCTACGATCACGCCGGTTCTGTCCACGGATCGAAACGGGACCGGACCGGTCCTTCGACTTGCCCACGCGGGGCCCCGCCCGCCCGGTAGCGTGCGCGACCGTGACGGACTCGGACACCCCCGACTTCATAGAGACCACCCGTACGTCCTACGACGCGATCGCCAAGGACTACTCCGCCGCCTACCCCGGCCTCCCGGACCGCCCCGTGGACATGTCCATGATTGGCGCGTTCGCCGAGCTGGTGAAGGCGAACGGCACCGCGCCGGTGGCCGACCTGGGCAGCGGCCCCGGCGACATCACCGCCCACGTGAACGGCCTGGGCGTGCCGGCCTTCGGCATCGACCTCTCGCCCGCGATGGTCACGCTGGCCCGCGAGGCCCACCCCGGAGTCCGCTTCCACCGGGGCTCGATGACCTCCCTGGACCTGCCGGACGGGACCCTGGGCGGCATCCTCGCCCTCTACTCGATCATCCACATCCCCGACGCCCACCTCCCGGCGACGTTCGCCGGCTTCCATCGCGTCCTGGTCCCCGGCGGCCATGTCCTGCTGGCCTTCCAGAAGGGCGAGCAGCCCGGACTGCACCTCACGGAACGCTTCGGCCACGAGATCGACCTCCGGTACCACTGGCGCCCCGCGTACGCGGTGGGCGACATGCTCGTGACGGCGGGCCTGGACGTGGCGGCGACCCTGATCCGCGAACCGGTGGAAGGGGAGACGTGGCCACGGGCGTTCGTCCTGGCCCGGAAGCCGAAGCAGATGTGAAGCAGGCGGGGCGGCAGAGGCGCGGGAGCAGCCGGGGCGCCGACGCAGCCGGGGCGGCCGGAGTGGCGGCCGGAGTGGACGAATCGGCCGAAATGGGATTTCCGGCCGATGATCCGGGCCGGTCGGGGGACTCGGGGGGCATGAGTTACGTGAACCCAGATCCGGAGCCCGAGCGTACGACCGGGCTGGAGCCCGGAGGCGGTGTCCCGCCCGGCGAGACCCCGCCCGCCGAGAGCAGCCTGCCAGGGGCGGGGCCCCAGGAGACACACAATCCGACCAAGGGCTGGGCCAAGGCTCCGCTGACCCTGATCCTGCTGCTCGTCGCACTCGTCGCGGCCTTCTTCCTGGTCTACGCCCTGGTCCTGATCCTTTGACCGGCGGGGTGCCGGCCCGGGGCCCGGGGGCGCCGGCTCAGGCCTGGGTGCGGCGCGCGCACTCGGTGACGACCTCCCGCAGGCTGCCGGTGCGCTCCAGCAGCCCGCGCTGCTCGTCGGCGCCGTTGCCGTGCCGCAGCAGCCGGTCGACGCCCTCCCGGACGGCGGGAAGATCACCGGTGTCGGTGAGGGCGTCCCCGAGATGCTCCAGCAGCGTGCCCACCACTTCCCGGGCCGGCCGGGGCCGCAGGGTGACGGGGTCGAGCAGTTCCCCGCCGAGCCCGGAGCGGGCGGCCCGCCAGGCGGCGAGCCGTACCAGGCTCACGCCGTGGCCGACCGGCTCCTGCCCGGCCCGCCACTCCCGCGCCGCGGTCTCCACCAGCGCCCGGGCGAGCGTGGCCACGAGGACGGCCGTCTCGGCCCGCAGGCAGACGTCGGAGACCCGGATCTCCACGGTCGGATAGCGCTGGGCCAGCCGGGCGTCGAAGTAGACCATCCCCTCGTCCAGGATGACGCCGGTGTCGACCATGTCCTGGACCAGGCGGTGGTAGCGCGCCGGGGAGCCGAACAGCTCCGTCGGCCCGGCGGACGGCCAGCGCATCCACACCCGGCTGCGGTAGCTGGCGTGCCCGGTGTCGCTGCCCTGCCAGAAGGGCGAGTTGGCGCTGATCGCGACGAGCACCGGCAGCCACGGCCGCAGCCGGTCCAGTACCGCCACCCCTTCCTCGTCCGACTCCACGGAGACGTGCACATGGCACCCGCACACCAACTGCTCGCGGGTGGAGATGCCGTACTGCTCGGCCATCCACTGGTAGCGCCGGCTGACGCTGACGGAGGGGCTGACCGGAAGCGGTGAGGTGGCGAGGGCGGCGACCGAGCTGCCGAGTTCCCCGGCCAGCCGGGCGGCCTCCTTGCGGCACCGGACGATCTCCTCCCCGAGGTCCGCCATGTCCGACTGCGGATGGGTGGCGAACTCCAGCATCTGGCCGTAGAGCTCCTTCTCGAACACGTCCTGCCCGGGATCGGCCAGCGAGGCCCGCGCCAGCACCGCCGCGGCCAGTGCCGTCGGCTCGCCGCTCTCCGGGTCGACGAGCAGCAGCTCTTCCTCCACACCGACGGTACGCACGCCCCTCAGCCCCTCCGTCCGTGCCGCGACCGGGCGCGGCAGATTTTTCGTAACCCCCGACTTCCCAGGCCGGCGCCCGCGACACCTGAGGGTGCGCGGGACGGCCGGGAGCGGGCGGGGCGGTCACAGGCTGCGGGCGGTGATGTCGCCGTAGGAGGTGGTGGCGGCGATGTTCAGGCCGGCGTCGGCGCCGTCGGCGTTCCTGAGGGCGTTGTCGATCCGGCCGTAGGCGGTGCCGGCGTCCAGGGTGGCGGAGACCCCGCGGGCCGCGCCGACCGCGATGTCACCGTGCTGGGTGTTCAGCGTGACGGTGCCGCGGACGGCCTCGGCGATGCTGATGTCACCCTTCAGGGTGCTGATCTCCGCGGCGCCGCCCAGCCGGCCGACCTGGATGTCACCGGCCTGGAGGGTGAGCCGGGCGGCACCGGTCTCGTCGAGTTTGACCGTGGCCTGCGCGGCCTCGAAGGTGACGTCGCCGAGCCGTCCCACGCCACGGAGTTCGGCGAGCGCGGCCTTCGCCTCGACGCGGGAGCCGGCGGGCAGCTGGACGGTCACCTCGACGGATCCGGAGTCGCCGAGGATCCGGCTTCCGGCCGCCGGGGCCTCGATCCGCAGGACACCGTCGGCCCAGGAGACCTGGATCCGCTCGGCCGCCTTCACGTCCCGGCTCCTGCCGGCGTCCGCGGGCCGGACCTCGACCGTGGTGTCGGCACGGTCCGCGGCGATGAACCGGATCTGCCCCGCGGGAATGTCCAGGACGGCGGAGACGGGGGCGGGGGTGTCGAACTTCTGCATCGTGTGCTCCTTGGACGGGTTGGACTCGCTGTTTCCGATGACACAAACGCTACGTTGCGTTTACGTTTCCAGCAACAACCAAGTTGCACTCCAACTCAATATTCCCAGCTCAAAGCCGAGATTTCATTGCAACGAGCTTGAATCTAACGCAACGAACACCCTTTGCCGCGTTG
This sequence comes from Streptomyces arenae, assembly GCF_022343545.1. Lineage (NCBI taxonomy): Bacteria > Bacillati > Actinomycetota > Actinomycetes > Kitasatosporales > Streptomycetaceae > Streptomyces > Streptomyces arenae. The sequence goes on along the minus strand of NZ_JAKQYH010000070.1, from coordinate 108,915 downwards.
CAATGAATCAACAATGAACGCTATGCTGGGGCGTCACGCACCACGAGGGAGGCAGGCCCCATGCCGGGAGGCAGACTCACCCAGCAGGAACGTCAGCAGATCGCACTGGGGCTGGGCGACGGCCTCGCCTACGCGGAGATCGCCCGCCGGCTCGACCGTCCGACCTCGACCGTCACCCGCGAGGTCATGCGCAACGGCGGTCCCACCGGCTACCGCGCCGACCTGGCTCACCGCGCCACCGAACACCGCGCGCACCGCCGTCGGCCGACGACCGCCCCCCGGGCCCCGAAGGCGGCGGCCGACGGACGCGACACCGAGGTCGTGCGCGAGTACGAGGAGGCGTTCACCACCCTGCTCATGCAGCAGGGCCTGCCCAGGATGATGTCCCGGGTGCTGACCTGCCTCTACACCACGGACTCGGGCAGCTCGACCGCGTCGGAACTGGTCCAGCGCCTGGAGGTCAGCCCGGCGACCGTCTCCAAGGCGACCTCGTTCCTCGCGACCCAGGGCCTGATCCGCCGGGAACGCGACGAGGGCCGCCGCGAACGCTACGTCGTGGACGACGACGTCTGGTACACGGGCATGATCGCCGCCGCCCGGTCCAACACCCTGCTCGCCGAGACCGCACGGCAGGGCGTCGGCGTCCTCGGGCCCGACACCCCGGCCGCCGCCCGCCTGGAGAACATCGCCCGCTTCGTCGACTTCGTGGCCGAGAGCATGACCCGCGCCGCAGAACAGGCCCGCGACATCCTCTACACGAAACCCACCCCGCCCGACCCGGCCCCGGACAACTGACCTCGACCGAGGAAGTCACCGGCCCGGAAGCGGGCGCCCCCCACGCTCACTCTCCGGCGAACAGCTCCGCGGCATCCGTGACGCGCACGGCCCGCTGGGCCCAGACTTCCAGCTGGCCCAGGTCCGCACACGTGCTCACGCGCTCTCGGACGGCGTCGCTCACCGGGATTCCCCGCCACTCCAGAATGTGGAGAAGCATCTCGGCTTTGGCCTCGACGCGGCCTTCCTCGCGGCCTTCCTCACGTCCCTCCTCGCGCACCTGCTCCGCCAGCGGGTGCCGCCAGAAGTACTGGATCGCCGTCATCAGGTCCCTCCACATCTGCTTCGCCCGGGGATCGACCAGGCACGAGTCGACGAACTGCACGAACACCGCGGCGCTGTCGCGGTCAATGGTCTTCAAGGCGGCTGCGAGTGACTCCAGTATGGCCGCGGCCTGCGGGCCCCGTCCGTGCGTCATCGCCGAAAGCACCGCAAGGGGTACGTCCCGTTCGGCCTCCCGGGCGTCCGCGATCACCGGCACGTTGTCCGGTCCCAGCACCAGCGGTCGTACGATCAGCGACTCCCACCCGGGAAAGCCGAGCTTGATCGGCCGCGACGCCCACTTCGCCGTCGTCCTGCTCTGGGTGATCACGATCAGCACCGGCTCACACCGGTACTTCTCGTAGAGATACGACAGGTAGTAGGGCCAGCTGCCGCGTTTCCTCTCGTCCGGTTTCCCCTGCGATTCGACGACCAGGAGATACGTCCCCGCGTCCGTCTCCGCACGCAGTAACGTGTCCACCCGCCGCTCGACCGGTTCGATCTCCGTCAGGTCCACGTTCATCGCGGCGATCTCCCGGGGCTCAGGGAACGCCACCCCGAGAACCCGCTGCAACGCATGCGTCAGCAGCCCCGGATCCTTCTGGAAGATCCGGTGCATCGCCTCGTGCGACGACCCCACCATCACGCCACCCCCTACTCACACCACCAACGATCCCGGTGGCTTCGGAGACACGGGATCCGCGTCCCATGCCCCGATCCACACGACGCCCTCCGGGGACGCCGGACCCTGGTCGTCGTGCTCCGGCGGAGGCGAGGGCGGTGACTGCGTGGAAGTGGCCGGCTCACCCGCCTGCATGTTCGTGCGCGACTCGAAGGACCCGGCCGTGGGCGTTCTCGGCTTTTCGGTCGGGTCCTTCGTCGCTTCGTTGCCGGTCTCAGAGCCGACGGGGCGCGCCGCTGAGGCGGCGCCCGTCACGCCGGTGTGGTGGCCACCGTCGCCAGCCGGTGGACGTCCTTCGCCGTGCCCGTCACGCCCGAGAGGAAGCCCTGGGCTCGGGGGGAGGCGTTCGCCGTCAGCCAGGTCGGGTCGATGTCGCAGACGGCGACGCGGACGCCGGTGCCGGCCAGGGCGAGGGGGAGGGTGTGCACGACCGTCGAGGGGAAGCTCAGGATCGTACGGCCGATGGGGCCCCGGCGGGCGATCAGCTCCAGCGGCAGGTCCGGGCGGACTATCTCCAGGCCCGTCTCGGCGGCGAGGCGGTGGAGTTTGTCCGTGCTCTCGCGGCGGTGCGCGAAGTAGCGGGTGGCGCCGTGGGCCTTGGCGAGGGTCTGGACGGCCTCCAGGTACCGTTCGCCGTCGACCACGCCGGTCTCCACCAGGGACGTACCGACCATGTCGGCGCCCTTGGTGATGCGCGGCGGACCGAAGCGGGCCCGGGTCCAGCTGAAGTCGTTCGAGGTGACCGTCACGCCCTGCGGTGTGTCCGTCATCGGCATGGAGGAGAAGACCTCGACGCGGCGGCGGTCGCTGGGGGTGAGGCGGCGGCGGGCGGAGGAGGAGACCGGTGCGAAGAGGAGGTCCCGGGCGCCGGGCCTGCCGCCCTTGCGGTGCCAGCGGACCAGGCGTTCGCCGCGGGCCAGCTGGGCGACGAACTCCATCGTCGCGGTGCCGTCGTCGACCACGACCAGATCGCGGGCGCGGGTGATCGTCAGGAGGAGTTGTACGTAGCGGGAGAACGGGTCCCCCATCACGATGCGGTCGGCCCGGCGGAGCGAGCCCGCCAGGCCGCCGATCGTCTGGAACGGGGCGGTGGTGCCGCCGCGTGCCTCCTCCCAGCGGACCCGGTAGCCCTCGTCCCGGGCCAGGTCCGCCATCCGGCGCAGCTGGCCCCGGGTCATGGGGTCCGTCGGGGACAGGACGACGATCGTGAGTTCCGCGCCGGGTGCAGATATGCCCGACACCGAGCGCCGTACCTGGCCGGGTACGGTCGGCAGCGGCTCCGCCGACCCGCGCAGGGCGTGGACATGCGCCCACTCCAGCACGTTCAGCAGCTGCACCGGACTCTCGACGAACGCGAGGGTGTGGGGGCCGGGCTTCCCGGCGCGGGGGCTCATCGACGTACGACCGTCCCGTCGTCGTAACACATCAATCAGACTCGGCTCAGACCTGGACCGGCTCGCCGGCGGCCGCGGCGATCTCCGCCTCGGCGACGACACCGGGGACGCGGCGCAGCTTCTTCATCGGGCCGAGCTCGGAGTCGTAGACCTTCTTGACGCCGTCACCGAGGGACTCGGAGATGATGCGGATGTCGCGGACCAGGCGCGTGAGGCCCTGCGGCTCCACGGAGGCGGCCTGGTCGGAGCCCCACATGGCGCGGTCGAGGGTGATGTGGCGCTCGACGAAGGTGGCGCCGAGGGCGACGGCGGCGAGGGTGGTCTGCAGGCCGGTCTCGTGGCCGGAGTAGCCGATCGGCACGTTCGGGTACTCCTTCTCCAGCGTGTTGATCACGCGGAGGTTGAGCTCGTCGGCCTTCGCCGGGTAGGTGGAGGTGGCGTGGCACATGAGGATGTTGTCGCTGCCCAGGACCTCGACCGCGTGGCGGATCTGCTTCGGGGTGGACATGCCGGTGGAGAGGATGACGGAGCGGCCGGTGGCGCGCAGGGCCTTCAGGAGCTCGTCGTCGGTGAGGGACGCGGAGGCGACCTTGTGGGCCGGGACGTCGAACTTCTCCAGGAAGGCGACGGCCTCGGTGTCCCACGGGGAGGCGAACCAGTCGATGCCCCTGGTCCGGCAGTACGCGTCGATCTGGCGGTACTCGTCCTCACCGAACTCCACGCGGTGGCGGTAGTCGATGTAGGTCATGCGGCCCCAGGGGGTGTCGCGCTCGATGTCCCACTGGTCGCGCGGGGTGCAGATCTCCGGGGTGCGCTTCTGGAACTTGACGGCGTCACAGCCGGCCTCGGCGGCCACGTCGATCAGCTTGAAGGCGTTCTCCAGCTCACCGTTGTGGTTGATGCCGATCTCGCCGCAGATGTAGACGGGCTTGCCGGGGCCGACCTCACGGGAACCGAACTGGCGCAGACGGGAGTTGCTCATGACTGTGGGGTGTCCTTACTTCGGGAGGGAATCGAGAGAGGGGCCGAGGATCCAGCTGGCGATCTCTCGGATCGCGCCGTCACCGCCGGGGAGGCTGGTGACCGCGCGTGCGGCGCCGCGTACGACGTCGTGGGCGCTCGCGACCGCCACGGGCCAGCCGGCTACGGCGAAGCACGGGAGGTCATTGACGTCGTTTCCGACGTAGAGCACGCGCTCGGGAGCGATGCCCTGCTCCTCGCACCACTGCTTGAGTGCGAGGTCCTTGCGGTCGACGCCGTGCAGGACCGGGATCCGCAGTTTCCGGGCCCGGGCGGCGACGACCGGGTTCTGCTCCGTGGAGAGGATCAGCATCTTCAGCCCGCTCCTGCGCAGGGCGGCGATGCCCAGTCCGTCGCCGCGGTGCACGGAGACGAACTCCTTTCCGTCGGCGTCGATCAGCACCCGGTCGTCGGTCTGGGTGCCGTCGAAGTCCAGTACGACCGCGTCCACGTCGTCGGCGGTCGGCAGCGCGCCGGGGCGGTCCGCGTCGAAGAGCGGGGCCAGGGCGCGGGCGCGGGCGAGCTCGTGATGGTCGTCGATCTCCAGCACGCGCGCGGGGTCGGTCCGCACCAGCTCGGTGTGGCCGAAGAAGCGGTGCTGGTGCTCGCGGAAGCCGTCGGCGCGCATCGCGTAGGCGGCGCCGGTCTCCAGGAAGTCCTGGGGGCGGTCCTGGCGGCGCGGCCGGAACGACTTGTCGTGGTTGACGCCGAAGCCGCCGCTGGCCGCGGCCTCGCCGGCACCCGCCGGCACCGGGGCGTGCACCTCGTCGCGCCAGACGAAGCCGTGGAACGGGGCGACCGTCAGGGCCGTGTCGGCGCCGTTCTCGACGACCGCGCCGGCCACCCCGTCGATGTCCTCGCGGACAATGAAGGGGCTGGTGCACTGCACGAGCAGGACCACGTCGACGGGGGCGCCGTGCAGCGCCTCGTGGGCGTCCATGGCGTGCAGGACGGCGGCCTCGGAGGTGGCGGTGTCACCGGCGATGGCGGCGGGGCGCAGCACCACCTCGGCGCCGGCGGAGCGGGCGGCGGCGGCGATCGCCTGGTCGTCGGTGGAGACGACCACGTCGGTCACCAGGCGGGAGGCGACGCACTCGCGAACCGCGCGGGCGACCAGCGGGATGCCGCCGACCGGGGCGAGGTTCTTCGCGGGCACGCCCTTGGAGCCGCCGCGGGCGGGGATCACGGCGAGGACACGCGGCAGTGCGGGTCCTGCGGGGTGGGACATCGGCTCTGTTCCTTCAAGTCCGTCAGGCGCCGGCGACGCCTGGTTCGGGATCCGGTCGCTCACAGCTCTCCCATTCGTCGGATCACGGGGGCCACCCGCTGGACGCCGTGGCGGTAGGCGCCGCGGGCGGCCCGGCGCACGATCTGGCGGACGGGTCCCGGCGCCTTGTCGGCGGCGGGTGCGCCGGGCAGCGGGACACCGTCGGGGCCGAGGTGGTGGCGGGCCAGGATGCCGGGCAGGTAGCCGGGCGCGGTCTCGGGTGTGTAGTACGGGTTCAGGGGCGGCAGCCCGCCGTGCCGGGCGAGCAGCTTCGCGATGCGCTCACGGCCGGCGTCGAAGGCCCGCTCGTAGGAGGCGCCCCCGGCGGCCACGCCCTGCCGGGCGACCCACTCGGCGTCGGGCGCCGGGCGGTGGCCGGCGTCGAGCTGGTCCCAGGAGGCGAGGCAGCCGGAGCCCACGAAGTGGTGGTTGCCGAGCGTCTCGCGGATGCCGAGGTCGGTGAGGAGCACGGTCGGGATCCGCCGGTGCAGGGCTTCGAGGGCGGCCGTCGAGCTGACCGTGACCAGCAGGTCGGTGTGGTCGAGCACCTCGCCCATGTGCCCGTACACCAGCCGGAAGTTGGCGGGCACGTCCTTGCCCTGGACCAGCTTCTGGTACGGCAGTTCCTCGATGTGGGTGGTGTGCTCACCGGGCTTGGAGCGCAGCTTCAGCAGCACTTCCCGCTCGGGGTGCCGGCGGGCGTGCTGGATCAGCCGGTCGAGCAGGTAGGTGCGGTCCCTGCGGCTGTCCGGGACGGACGGCTGGGCCGCGAACACCACGGTGTAGGGCTTGTGTTCGCCCTCGTAGGGCGCTCCGCCGAGGAACGGCAGCGCGACCTCGGTCACCGCGGTGGAGTCGGCGCCGACCCCGTCGTAGACGGCCCGGAAACGCTCCGCGTCCTGGCGGGAGTTGGCGAGGACCAGGTCCGCGCCGTGCCGCAGCAGCAGGCCGTCGGCGAGCTTCTCGTAGACGACGCCGACATAGCCGGTGACGACCACGGGCCGCTTCTCACGGCCGGCCCAGGCGGCCCGCAGCCCGTGCAGCATGGCCTGCACACCGCCGCCCACGAGGGAGAGGACGAGGATGTCGTACGACTGCTGCTCCATCTCTCTCAGGAACTCGACGGACGTCACCTCGCGGAGGGAGTCCGCGTGGACGCCGACCTCCTGGAGCTGGCGGGCGGTGGGGGTGGCACGGCCCCGCAGGAGGTAGCCGTCGAGCCGGACGTCCGAGTCGTCGCTCTCGTCGGGGATGAGGCGCTTCGCGGTGAGCGCGCCCCACTTCCACCGAGTGTCGGAATCCGCCAGGACGGCCACCCGCAGGGTCTTCGTTGCACTTACTGGCACACCGAAGACGCTAGGAAGCCATTCCGAGGATCTCCCGAACCCGAATCCAACAAAGGGTTAACAACACATCGCCGAATGGCGAATCAGCCCGGGATCAGCCGTCAAAAAGGCTCGGTTCACGACCTCGCCACATGTCGTTCACCTCGTATCAAGGCGGGAGTCAAGACGCACGACGGGGTCTCCTCTAACGTCCCTCACGTGGTCAAGCTCTCCGTCATCGTGCCGTTCTACAACGTGCAGCAATACGCGCCCGACACCCTGAGGAGCCTGCGTGCGAACGCGCGTGAGGACTTCGAATTCATTCTCGTCGACGACTGCTCGACCGACGGGACGCCAGAGATTCTCGCGCGAGCAGAGCGCGAGCTGCCAGGCGCGGTCCATGTCAGACACGAACAGAACGGAGGTCTGGCCACCGCGCGGAACACCGGCATCGACAGGGCGCGCGGCGAGTACGTGACCTTCCTGGACGGGGACGACTGGCTCGCACCGGGCTACTACCCGGACCTGGTGGCCGCGATCGAGTCGCTGGGCTGCGACTTCGTCCGTACCGACCATGTCCAGTGCACCGCGCGGGCCCGGCTCGTGACCCGGGTGCCGGTCGGCCGGCGGAACGTCGTGATGAACCCGCGGGACGCCATCCTGCCCGCCGACCGGTCCACCTCCGTCGACTACGCCTACGCGTGGGCGGGTGTCTACCACCGTCGTCTGGTGGACAAGGGACTCGTGCATTTCACGGACGGGCTGCGGACGGCCGAGGACCGGCCGTGGATCTGGAAACTGCACCGGGAGGCCGAGTCCTTCGCGGCGGTGAACCTGCTCGGCGTCTTCTACCGGCGTGGCGTAGCCTCGTCACTCACACAGATCGGTGACGTCCGTCAGCTCGATTTCATTCGCGCGTTCGACCAGGTGATCGAGGAAACCGCACAGGACGCCGACGCGAAGGAACTTCTGCCGAAGGCCGTCCGTACGTATTGCGCCATCATTTCCCATCACCTGGGATCCATCGAAAGGTTCGAGCCCGCGGTGGCGAAGAAGCTGAAATCCATGAGTGCGGCCGCACTGCGGCGCATGCCGCAGGACGTGCTGGACGAGGCCCTGGACTCGATGGACCTCCAGCGCGCCACCAAGCTGCGCCGGCTGCGCCGCCGTCCCGCCACCGCGGGAGCCGCCGCGTGACCACCCAGATCTTCCAGGCGTCCACCCTCTACGGCACCGCCACCCTCGCGGCCGCCCTGGACTCCGGCGCCTTCCGCCCGGCCGACCGGCGCATCCTGCTGGTCTGCAACAACGCGGCGACCCCCGAGACCACCCCGGGCCTGGACGAGGCGCCCGGCTTCGAGCGGCTGCGCGACCGCTTCGACGACGTGATCTCGTACAACGAGACGATCTTCCCGTTCCACCCGGGCGGCTGGGCGCCGCGCGTGGAGGACTTCCCGCTCTGGGAGCGCTTCCTGCGCCACGAGTGGCAACTGGGCGACGACGACGTGGAGTTCGCCGTCGAGTCGATCCAGGTGAACCCCTCGCTCAGCCTCACCCAGATCTTCACCGGCGCCCCGGTCACGGTCTACGCCGACGGCCTGATGAGCTACGGCCCGACCCGCAACAAGATCGACCCGCTGGTCGGCACCCGGGTGGACCGGGTCCTGCACCTGGACCTGGTGCCGGGTCTGAAGCCGCTGCTGCTCACCGAGTTCGGCGTCGACGGTGAGGTCGTGCCCACCGCGGCCTTCACCAAGGTGCTGGCCGAACTCGCGCCCAGCGGTGACGAACTGCCCGGCATCGAGGAACCGGCCCTGCTGCTGGGCCAGTACCTCTCCGCGCTCGACATCCTCACCCCCGCGCAGGAGGAGAACCTGCACGTGCGGATGTTGAAGGGCGCGGTCGAACTCGGCCACACCAAGGTGGTCTTCAAGCCGCACCCCTCCGCCCCGGCCCGGTTCGCCCGGACCCTGGAGCAGGAGGCCGAGAGGCTCGGGGTGGAGCTCACGGTCCTGGACACCACGGTCCTCGCCGAGGTCCTCTACCAGAGGATGCGCCCGGCTCTGGTCGTCGGCTGTTTCTCCACCGCGCTGCTCACCGCGTCCGCGCTGTACGGCCTGCCGACCGCCCGGGTCGGCACCGACACGCTCCTCGACAAGCTCACGCCGTACGAGAACAGCAACCGGGTCCCGGTCACCGTCGTCGACGCGCTGGTGCCCGAGCTCTCCGACCGCAAGGCGGTCGAGGAGCAGCGTTCCGGCATGAGCGTCGAGGCGCTCGGCGAGCTGATCCGCGCGGTGGGCTTCGCGATGCAGCCGAAGATCTACCCGCAGCTGCGTGCCGGGACCGAGCGCTACCTGAGCAGGCATCTGAACGACCGCACCATCCGTTACTTCAAGCGCAAGCGGCTGACCTCGCTGGGGCTGCCTGGCGGGGTGCCGGCGCAGTTGGCGTTCCTGCCGCGCAACGCGACGGTGCGGCGGATGGCCCGTAAGGCACGTAATCTGCGCAGGGTCGTGCGCCGGTAGCCTTCCTCCGGAGCGCCGTGTCGTGTCGTCTGCGGCGCCGCGGGGGCTGGTCGCGCAGTTCCCCGCGCCCCTGAGCGGCGGCTGCGCCGCCGGTCAGCGGCTGGTCGCGCCCACGCGGCGGAGCCGCATGTCCAGCACGGTCCCGCGCCCCTTTGGGCCGCCAGGGGCGGGTCCGGATCACCGGGCCCGCCCCTTCTACGTCACCTGCCCAGGATCTTCCTGATCGTGGCGCGGTTCTCCTCGGTCACCTTCCACAGCTGTTCCTGCCGGTCGTGCACGTCGGCGACGGTGCGGCTGTGGTGGTCGAGGATGCCGATCGCGCGCTCGGCGAGGATCTCGCCGAGGTCGCGCTCGTGGACGGAGACGCCCCACTCGGGCCGCTCGATGTCGTTCAGGAAGTACGCCATCTTCGGGTGCGAGATGAGCGAGACGATCGGCGTGCCGACCCCGAACGGGATCATGCCGGCGTGTCCGCGCATGCCGATGACCAGGCGGGTCTTGGCGTACGTCTCGCGGATCTCGTCGTTGGAGAAGTCGTACATCGGGATCACCGGCAGCGAGATGCCGTGCTCGCGGCGCAGGTCGAAGGCGATCTTCTCGTCGTCGAGGGAGTGCGCGACGCACTTGACCTCGGTGTGCTCGCCGATCTTGCGGACCGCCTTGGCCATCTCCGCGAGGAAGTGCCCGTAGTCGTGGCCGAAGCGCAGCCCCGCGCGGTCGTAGGCCGCGTTGAGCATGACCGTGTCCTCGCGGTACGCCGGGTCGGTCCAGCCGGCCACCAGCTGCCGCATGACGGTGGTCGGACAAGGCTGGAAGACGACCTTGTCCTGGAGCTCGGGCGGGAGCATGCCGCGCACCTTGGCGATGGAGCCGTGGTTGCGCAGGCCGAAGAAGGACGACTTCTCCACCAGCAGCCGCAGGCTCTCGTTGAACCGCTGGGCCCGGTAGGACTGGCCGTCGAAGGCGTTGAAGCCGACCGCGTAGACCATGATCGGGACGTCGATGGCGCGCAGGTGCTCGTCCGGGACGTTCCACTGCCAGGCGCTGTTGCCGTTGGGCATGGTGTCCGGGATGAACAGCCCGCCGCCGCCGATGACCAGGCCCCGGCGGGCGTTGACCCGCTCCACGGCGGCCCTGTCGAAGTACCGGTGGGCGTGCACGGAGTGCCAGCGCCGGGAGGTGGTGTCCGGGCCGAAGCCGAGCCGGACGGTCTCCGGGAGCAGCTTGTCGCCGGCGTTGCCCTGCCGGTCCATGTAGAAGGCGACGTGCGCCAGCTGGTCCTCGGCGCTGCCCTGCTCCTGGGAGGGGACGGCGGCCGCGCGCTGCGCCCACAGGCGGCTGGAGCGGTGCGTGGGGTCGACGGTGAGGCCGGCGGTGGCGTACCTGAGGGCCTCGGTGTTGTCGCCGTGCACCCACGCGATCTGGGCGAGCCGCGCGAAGGCGGTGGCGGCCCGGTTGGGGGCGGCGGTGGCGAGCAACAGCTGGGTCTTGGCCTCCTCGTAGCGGGAGACGCTCATCAGGGCGTGGCCGAGCACCTCGTGCGGCCAGGCCTCGTCCAGCGGGACGCGGACGCTGCTCATGGTGTCGACGGCGTCCTGGTAGTCGCCGGCCCCGATGTGCGCGGCGGCCACCTTGCGGGCGATCTCGACGTCCCCGGTGCGCTTGACGTGCGGGGTGCCGAAGTGGACGACGAGGTCGTGGTGGAGGCCGCCGGAGGAGGCGAAGTAGGCCGCGTGGAACTCGGCGTCGGTCAGCTCGAACTCGCGCCAGCGCTCCTCGGCCTGCGCGTAGCCGGCCTCGCCGCCCTGCCAGGGCTTGTGCCGCCCGGTGAAGTGCAGGATCTTCGTGTCCTCGGGGACCGGGAGGTCACCGGAGAGCCGCCGCTTGACGAAGTTGTACCTGGCGTCGAGGCGGACGAAGTCGCCGTCCAGGACGGCGTTCAGGATGCCCTGGTCGTGCTTGTCCAGCTCGTACTCGCCGCTGCGGCCGGTCTTGTCGATCTTCGCGCAGAACTCGTCGGACAGGTACTCCTTCTGGATCACCAGGAGACCGGAGTTCAGCTTGTGCTGCCCGTAGAAGAACTGCGGGACGGCCGCGAGACCCTCGCGGAGCTCCAGGAGCTCGCCGAGACCGCCGAGGACCACCATGTCGGTGTCCAGGGTGATCACGGTGTCGTAGTCGCGCAGCCGGAAGATGTCGAGGATGAAGTACGCCTTGCGGACCAGGTAGTTGTCCTGGTCGCCCTTGACGTACGAGTCGTAGTGCGTGTCGTTCACGCGGCGCAGCACGATGCGCGGGTGCAGGGCGCGGATCTTCGCTATGGAGGCCGGGCGCAGGTCGTCGTAGAGGACGACGAAGTCCTCGCAGACGCCCGGGTTGGACAGGGCGAGGCTGCGCAGCAGGACCAGGAAGCCGGGCAGGTAGTTCTCGTCCACGTAGGACGCGAAGGCGATCCGGCGCTTCTTGGTGAGGGCGCTCGCGTCCGTGTTCGGGGCCGCCGGGGTGAAGGTGGTGGTCATCGCAGGGAGATCCTCATGTCGGTCACGCTCTGGGCCCGCTGCATGACCCATGCCTTCTCGCTGGTGTATTCGTGCACGGAGGTGATGGCCAGCTTCATGGCCTCCTGCACGCGGTACGCGCCGCTCTCGTAGAAGTCGAAGCCGATCAGGTCCAGGGTCGGGCTGACGTCCAGGAAGTCCAGCAGCCACAGCATGTTGAACCCGGAGGTCGGGATGCCGGACCAGGTCTCGGTGCTGATCTGCCCGATGTTGCGCATCGGCCAGCGCAGCGACTCGTCGCCGAGGAACTTCTGCGCGCCGGGCACCAGCTTGTTGCGCAGCGAGTGCTTCCAGTCGCCGGAGACGCCGCCGAAGACCAGCCGGGTGGTCACCGGCTTCTCCCAGTTGAAGGCGTGCTTGTGGATGCTGACGTGGATGTCGGTGCGCTCGCCGGTGTGCTTCGGGTCGATCTTGTACGAGTTGAAGCGCACGACCAGGTCGTAGTCGTCGATCTGCTTGCCGATGCCGCCGGCGCCCACCCGGCCGGAGTTGGCGATCAGGCAGACGGATTTGCCGGCGATCTGGTTGCGGAACTCGCCGAGGCTGAGCCACCGCACGCCGTCGACGGTCGGGTCGGCGACGGGCCCGCGCATCCGGACGCGGCGCTGCTCGGCGTAGAGCGCGACGACCTCGGTGAGACCGGCGTCGTGGCCCTCGGCGAGCCGCAGGTCCAGGTACTGGCTGAGCAGTTCCTGCCGGTCGTTGACCGGGGCCTCGTCCGCGGTGAGCGCGAGCAGGGCGCCGACCAGGCGGGGTTCGGCGGCCTGCCAGTCGCCGGCGGCCTGGAGGGCGAGGCCCTCGGCCCAGGTGGCGGTGGCGGGCGCGGCGGTGTGCTCGGTGGCGGTGGGCACCTGGCGCGTGAGGAGGGCCAGGAGTTCGTTCTCGCGTTCACCGGCGCGACGCAGTCCGCTGATGCGGTTGGCGACGCCGAAGCCGTCGTCGGCGGTGAGTTCGAGGTAGCGCTCGTAGGCCTCGACGGCCTCGCTCTCCTCGCCGAGCGCCTCCAGGATGCGGGCGCGCAGCCGCCAGCCGGCGCGGGAGTTCCTGCGCTGGGCGAGCACGGTGTCGCTGATCACCAGCGCGAGGTTCAGCTCGTCGTTGTAGCCGCACTCCAGGGCCTTGTTGGCGACCGCGAGCAGAGCGTCCAGCAGGTCGTTGCTGATGCCTCCGGACGGGGACGTGGCGCCCTTCACGGCCCGCTTCAGCAGGGCGGTCGCACCGCCGGCCGGGGCGGGTGCGGGGGCGGTGGTCCCTTCCGTGGCGACGACCACGAGCAGCTTGCGCAGCTGCTCGGCGAGTTCGGCGCGACGCCGGTCGAGGCTGCCGACCACTTTGCCGCTGTGCACGGCGCAGGCGTGCAGGCAGTCGTCCAGCTCCCCTCCGCGCGCAGGTGCCCGCCTGTTCTGGACCCTCGTCATAGCTCTCCTGATTTTGCCAAGCAAAGCTTGTGTAATCGCTGTGTGTGGTGGGTTGACCCGCACCGGGGGGATGGATGGAGAAACTAGGAAGCCAAAACGACCATATGGTTAACGAATCCCGACTGGTAAGAGAATGGTTAGGAGGTTCACCGCGGCATTCCTATGATTCGCCCAGGTGACGGTATGGCGCTTCCCACGTCCCGGCGACAGCGTGAACAGATCGGATGATTAACCGCCCGGCCCCGGGTAGGCGTCTCGGACCATGTCTCTCGCCACCCCCACGACGGCGCCCCCGCCTGCGCGGATCGCCCACGCCCCGGCCCCACCCGGACGGCCCCGCCCCCGGCTTCTCGCCCTCGACGGACTGCGGCTGCTGGCCGCCCTGATGGTCTGCCTCTACCACTACGCCGGCCGCGGCGGAGTCGTCTCCGCGTCCTGGCACCAGAACCCCGCCCACGTCTTCCCGACCCTGTCCCGGGCGGCCGTCTACGGCTGCCTGGGCGTCGAGTTCTTCTTCGTCATCAGCGGTTTCGTGATCTGCATGAGCAGTTGGGGCCGCTCGCTCGGCGACTTCTTCCGCTCCCGCGCCGCCCGCCTCTACCCCGCCTACTGGGTCGCCCTGCTGCTGGTCACCGGCGCGTCCCTGGTCCTGCCCGCCGTCGTCCACGCGGTCCGGCTCGACGAGTTCCTGGTCAACCTGACGATGCTCCAGCAGCCCATGGGCGCGCCCCGCGTCCTCGGCGTCTGCTGGACCCTGTGGGTCGAGGTCCGCTTCTACGCCCTGTTCGCCCTGACCGTCGTCCTGCCGGGGGTCACCTACCGCAGGGTGGTGCTGTTCTGCTCGGTGTGGACGCTGGCCACCGTGCTCTCCACCGCGGCCGGCGGCCCCTGGGCCGAGCTGGTCGTCATGCCCGCGTACGCCCCGTACTTCATCGGCGGTCTGGCCCTCTACCTGGTCCACCGCTTCGGCGGCCAGGCCCTGCCCTGGGGCATCGTGGCGCTCTCCTGGATCCTCGGACTGCGCACCGCCACCGAGGGGTTGTGGCACGCCGGGGCTCCCCGCGACCCCTACGTCACGATGCTGGTCGTCACCCTGGCGTACGCCGCGGTGGCGGCGGTGGCCGCCGGCTGGACCCGGTGGGCGGCCTGGCCCTGGCTGACCACGGCCGGGGCGCTGACGTACCCCTTCTACCTGGTCCACGAACACCTCGGATGGTTCGCGATCCGGGTGCTGCACCGCGGCTGGGGTCTGCCGCCGTGGCCCACCCTCGCGCTGACTGTGCTGACGATGCTGGGACTGGCCTGGCTGATCCACCGCTTCGTGGAAACCCCGTTCGGACCGAAATTGAAGAGGGCGTTGAAGAACTCGTGACATGGGGAACTCGCGATTCCGGGAACCCGTGATTCGGCTCGAATTCACCTTTCGTTAATGTGGGGTGAACTTGGCCCGCCGTTCATCTCTCCGTTGGTTTCGCAGCGGTACGGCGGGCAGGCACGGTGGAGACCGCGCGGACGCACAGGTGTCGCGCAGGATTTCCACAGGCTGCCGATCGCGTATCGAGGGAGTGCCTCCTCCGTATGGCCACCACCCAGGAAACGACCCCGACCCGACTGCCCCGCCGTCTCGACGACGTCCCCGGCTGGTTCCCGGTGCTCGACCAGCTGCTCTTCGACTGGTTCCTGAGCCGCCAGGAGACCTCCGGCATGCGCGGCGACCTCCTGGAGGTCGGGGTCTACATGGGCAAGAGCGCGATCTTCACCGGGCGGCATCTGCGGCCCGGCGACGGGTTCACCGTGTGCGACCTCTTCGAGGGCGACGCGCCGGACGACGCGAACCGCGCCGAGTCCACGAAGTCGTACAGCAAGCTCACCCGGCGCGTGTTCGAGGAGAACTACCTCGCCTTCCACGACGAACTGCCCCGGGTGCTCCAGGGACCCAGCTCCGTCGTGCCGGACGAAGTCCCGCCCCGCTCCTGCCGGTTCGTGCACGTCGACGCGTCGCACCTGTACGAGCACGTGCACGGGGACATAGCGGCGGCGCGCGAACTGCTGCTGCCGGACGGGATCGTGGTCCTCGACGACTTCCGCTCCGAGCACACGCCGGGCGTCTCCATAGCCACATGGGAGGCGGTCCTCAACGGGGACCTGCGCCCGATCTGCATCAGCACCCAGAAGCTGTACGGGACGTGGGGTGACCCCGGGCCGGTGCAGGAGGAGCTGATCGAGATGGTCCGGGGGCGGACCGACTGCCACCTCAGCACGCAGGAGGCGGCGGGGCACCGGATCATCCGGCTGAAGTCGAAGGGGATGGCCGCGCCGGAGTTCCCGTTGTCGCGGTACGCGGACGCGCCGGTACCTCCGGTGGAGGCGCCGGTCTCCGTGGTGCCGGTGGTGCCGTCGGTGGCGCGACGGCGGAGTCGGGTGCGGCGGGTGGCTGTCGATCTGCTGCCGCCGGTGCTGACGCGGGCGATACGGAAGGCGATGAAGTAGCGCCGAGGGGGTGGGGTGTTCTGTCGCCGGGCGGCTGCGGGTCTGGTCGTGGCTGGTCGCGCAGTTCCGCGCGCCCCTGTGGGCGCGCCCCCCCTCACGGGGTTTTGTAGCGAAGGCCGATACCCGCGATCACCAGCTCCAGCCCCTCCTCGAAGTGGGTGTCGTAGTTGGTGAACATTTGCTCGCCCGCCGCTGCCGAGAGGGGGAAGTCGGCCAGCAGGCGGGCGCGTTCCGCCATGTCGTAGCCCTCCCGGCGCTCCCCCGGCAGGGGCTCCACGCCCTGCTCCTCGGTGACGAAGCCGATCGTGTAGGCGTGCACCGTGCGGCCCGCCGCCACCGCCTGGGCCAGCGTGAAGCCGGCCGCCGTCAGGACGCGCAGGTTCGCCTCCTGCTCATGGGCGTGGTCGATGCCCGTGAAACGTGAGCCGCTGTAGACCTTGGCGCCGTCGCGGTAGCCGAGCAGTGCCGTGCGCAGCCCCCGGCCCACCGTGCGCAGGCGGTCCTGCCAGGTCTCGGCGGGGTCCAGCACCCGGCCCGCGACCATCCGGCGGTACATCTCGGTCGCCATCTCGTCGAGCAGCGCCTGCTTGTCCTTGAAGTGCCAGTAGAGCGCCGGCGCCTTGACGTCCAGTTCGCGGGCGATGGCCCGCAGGGTCAGGCCGTCCAGGCCGGCCTCGTTCAGCAGGCGCAGGGCCGTGTCGGCGACCCGCCTGCGGTCGAGGGGCGCGCGTCGTTCCGTACTCACACTTGACAGCTTAACAGCGTTAAGGGCAGCCTTGGCGTCGACGGCACTTAACATCGTTAAGGAGAAATGCGATGGATGTTCTGATCGTGGGCGCGGGGCCGACCGGACTCGCCCTCGGCATCGACCTCGCCCGGCGCGGGGTGGACGCGCTCGTCGTGGAGGCCGGCGAGAAGCTGTTCCCGGGCTCCCGTGGCAAGGGGATCCAGCCCCGCACCCAGGAGGTCTTCGACGACCTCGGGGTGCGCGACGCGATCCGCGCGGCCGGCGGGCTCTACCCGCCCCGGCTGCTCTGGAAGAACGGTGAGCGGGTCGCGACGGAGCCGATGTTCGACGAGGTGACGGCGGACGAGGGGGCGCCGTACACCGAGCCGCTGATGGTCGCGCAGTGGCGGACGCAGGAGGTGCTGTACGCACGGCTGCGGGAGCTGGGCGGCCGGGTGGAGTTCGGGCGCGCGGTCACGGACGTGGCGCAGGACGCGGACGGGGTGACCGCCCGCTTCGCCGACGGCACGGCCGTCCGGGCCCGGTACCTGGTGGCGGCCGACGGCGGGCGGTCGGCCGTACGGCGGGCGGTCGGCGTCGGGATGACCGGCGAGCCGGTGGACCCGAGCCCGTTCCTCGTGGCCGACCTGCGGGTGCGGGGCCTGGACCGGGACCACTGGCACACCTTCGCCGGCGACGACGGGACCGGCGTGGCGCTGTGCCCGCTGGCCGGCACCGAGGACTTCCAGCTGGGCGCGAAACTCCCGGAGGGCACCCGGCCCGAACTGTCCCTGGCAGGGATACGGCGGCTGGTCTCGACGTACAGCCATCTCGACCCGTCGGACGTCACCGAGCTGCGCTGGGCCTCCGACTTCCGGCCCCGGGCCGCGCTGGCCGACCGGTTCCGGGTGGGCCGGGTCCTGCTCGCCGGGGACGCGGCCCACGTGCACTCGCCGGCCGGCGGGCAGGGCCTGAACACCAGCATCCAGGACGCCTACAACCTGGGCTGGAAGCTGGGCACGGTGCTGGCCGGCCGGGCCGCGGACCCGCTCCTCGACACCTACGAGGAGGAGCGCCGCGCGAACGCCGCCGCGATGCTGGACCTCACGACCGGCGTCCACCGGGGTGAGGTGCGGCGCGGGGAGGCTACGGTCCAGCTGGGGCTGGGCTACCGGGAGTCGTCGCTGTCGGAGGAGACCCGGAAGGACCCGGGGCCGGTGCGGGCGGGCGACCGCGCGCCCGACGGGCGCGACGCGGCCGGGGTGCGGATGTTCGACGTGTTCCGGGGCCCGCACTGGACGCTGCTGAGCCCGGCACCGGTCGAGGGCTTCGGCGGCCGGCCGGCCCCGGAGTCGTACGGCCCGGGCATCTTCCTGGTCCGTCCGGACGGCTACGTCGGCTGGGCCGGCGACACGGCCGACGGGCTGCGCGAGTACGCGCGGCGCACCGGGGCCCTCGACGCCGCCTAGGGCGAGGAGGGCCGCGGAGTGCGGCTCAGGCGCTGGCCAGCGTCAGCTTGACCGCGAAGCCGAGGAACAGCACGCCGGCAGCCGAGGTGGCCGTCGCCGACAGCCGCTTGCGCCGCCGGAACGCGTCGGCCAGCCTGGTGCCGCTGAATATCAGGGCGCTGAGGTAGAGGAAGCTGGCCACCTGGGCGAAGACGCCGAGGACGACGAAGGACAGCGCCGGATAGGCGTACCCCGGATCCACGAACTGCACGAAGAAGGCGACGAAGAACAGGATCGCCTTGGGGTTGAAGAGGCTGATCACCAGGGCCCGCCGGTACGGCCGCTCCGGCCCGGGCGCCGCGGCCGGCACCGCTTCCGGCGCCACGCGCAGCTTCCGGGTCCGCCACATCCGACCGGCCGCCCGCAGCATGCCGACCGCGAGCCACGTCAGGTAACCGGCGCCCGCGTACTTCACGATCCCGAACAGCACGGCGTTCGCCTGGAGCAGTGAGGCCACCCCGGCCGCCGACAGCGTCATCAGCACGGTGTCCCCGCACCACACCCCCGCGGCGGCCGTGTAACCGGCCCGTACTCCCTGCCGGGCGGCGACGGACAGCACGTACAGCGAGTTGGGCCCGGGCAGCAGGACGATCAGGACAAGTCCTGCCAGGTAGGTGGGGAGATCGATGACACCGAACATGGGAAGCAGTGTCGCACGGGGGTACGACAACGCCTCCGCCGCCGGTCAGAAGGCGTCGACGGGGACGTGCACGCCCCACACCGAACGCAGTGCGTCGCACACCTCGCCGACCGTCGCCCGGGCGCGCAGCGCCTCCTTCATCGGGTAGAGGACGTTGCCGTCGCCCTCGGCGGTCCGCCGCAGGGCGTCCAGGGCGGCGGTGACGGCCGTCCGGTCGCGTCCGGCGCGCAGCCTCCGCAGGCGGTCCGCCTGGCGGGACTCGAGGGCCGGGTCCACGCGGAGCGGTTCGTACGGTTCCTCCTCGTCGAGGTGGAAGCGGTTGACGCCGACCACCACCCGGTCACCCGCGTCCGTCTCCTGGGCGATGCGGTAGGCGTTGCGCTCGATCTCGGCCTTCTGGAAGCCGTGCTCGATCGCGGCCACCGCACCGCCCAGTTCCTCGACCCGCCGCATCAGCCCCAGGGCCGCCTCCTCGACGTCGTCCGTCATCCGCTCCACGGCGTACGAACCGGCGAAGGGGTCCACGGTCGCGGTCACGTCCGTCTCGTGTGCCAGCACCTGCTGGGTGCGCAGGGCCAGCCGCGCGCTGCGGTCGGTGGGCAGGGCGATCGCCTCGTCGAAGGCGTTGGTGTGCAGGGACTGGGTGCCGCCCAGGACCGCGGCCAGCGCCTGGACCGCCACCCGGACCAGGTTCACCTCCGGCTGCTGGGCCGTCAGCTGGACGCCCGCCGTCTGGGTGTGGAAGCGCAGCATCCGCGACCTGGGGTTGCGCGCGCCGAACTCCTCCCGCATCACCCGGGCCCAGATCCGGCGCGCCGCACGGAACTTGGCGACCTCCTCCAGAAGGGTCGTCCGGGCCACGAAGAAGAAGGACAGGCGGGGTGCGAAGTCGTCGACGTCCATGCCGGCCGCGATCGCCGTGCGCACGTACTCGATGCCGTCGGCGAGCGTGAAGGCGATCTCCTGCACGGGGGACGCGCCGGCCTCGGCCATGTGGTAGCCGGAGATGGAGATGGTGTTCCACCGCGGGATCTCCGCCCCGCAGTACCGGAAGAGGTCCGCGGTCAGCCGCAGCGACGGCTGGGGCGGGAAGATGTAGGTGCCGCGCGCGATGTACTCCTTCAGCACGTCGTTCTGGACGGTCCCGGTCAGCGCGGCCGCCGCCACCCCCTGCTCCTCCGCGACCAGTTGGTACAGCAGGAGCAGTACGGCGGCGGGGGCGTTGATCGTCATCGACGTCGACACCCGGTCCAGCGGGATCCGGTCGAACAGCACCCGCATGTCCTCGACCGAGTCGACCGCCACCCCCACCTTGCCGACCTCGCCGTGCGCGAGGGGCGCGTCGGAGTCGTGGCCCATCTGGGTGGGCAGGTCGAAGGCGACGGACAGCCCGGTGGTCCCGTGGGCGATCAGCTGCCGGTAGCGGGCGTTGGACTCGGCCGCCGTACCGAAACCGGCGTACTGGCGCATCGTCCAGGGCCGGCCGGTGTACATCGTCGGGTGGACGCCCCGGGTGAAGGGGTACGACCCCGGTTCGCCGAGTTGGCGGGCCGGGTCCCAGCCCGCCAGGTCCGCCGGGCCGTAGACGGGCTCGACGGGCAGTCCGGACTCCGACTCTCGGGTCATGGTGGTGACCTCCGCGGTACGCCGGCCGGCCGGTGCCTCCGGCCCTTCCCACCATGCCCCCTTGTTCGGCGGCGGTCACGCGGGGAAGCATCCACGGCATGAAGGTCTCGGGGTACTCAGGGATCGTCGGGCGGCCCGCCGTCGCGCTCGCCTCGGCCGCCGTACTCGCCGGGCTGGCGGCCCTGTGCGGATGCACCGTGCAGCCGCCGGACGGCAACGGCAAGGGGCACTCGCCCGTCCACATCGAGCTTCCGCACAGCACGCCGGCCGGCACGGCGGCACCGGACCGGACCGCACCGGCCCCGGCGACCTCGCCGGCCGCCGCGCCCACCCCGTCCGCCGTCGAGACCGTGCCGCCGCACATCGTGTACACGCGCGGCGACACCGGCACCGGCGTCCGCGGTCTCCAGGCCCGGCTGCGCCAGGTCGGCTGGCTGTACGACGGTCCCACCGGGACGTACGACGACCTCACGGCGGAGGCCGTCAAGGGGTTCCAGGGAAAGCGCGGGCTGCCCCGGACGGGTGAGACCGACGCGGTGACCTGGCGACGGCTGGTGGGGATGACGCGCCCGCCGGGGAAGTGGGAGCTGTACCTGATGGGCGGTCAGCCGGCCGCCGCGCCGGATCCGCGCTGCCTGACCGGACGGGTGCTGTGCATCAGCAAGACCAGCCGGACGCTGCGCTGGATGATCGACGGGCGGACGGTGTCCACGATGTCGGTGCGGTTCGGGGCGCAGTACACCCCGACCCGGGAGGGCGTGTTCCACGTCTACTGGAAGTCCCGGCACCACGTCTCGACGCTCTACCACTCCCCGATGCCGTACGCGCTGTTCTTCAGCGGCGGCCAGGCGGTGCACTACTCGTACGACTTCGCGGCCCGCGGGTACGCGGGCGGCTCGCACGGGTGCGTGAACGTACGGGACGAGGCGGCGATCGCGGAGCTGTTCGCGCAGGCGCGCAGCGGCGACAAGGTCGTCGTGTACTGGTGAGGCGCGGGACCGGAGGTGTTCGGGGCGCGGGCGGGACCGGGGGAACGTGTCCCGCCCGCGCCGATGCACGAGCCGCAGGTACGGGGGGAACCCCGGCTCTGTGCGACGGCCGATGACCAGTCGGCTCACTCAGTACTGCGCCGCCTGCTCCGAAAACGTCACACCCTGCGGGAAAAAAGTTCAGCGACTTTCAAAACCCCAGGTCAGCGGCTAGAGAGCGCTGTACGTCGGGGAGGGCACGCTGACGGGCCGGTTCGGCGCCAGGGGTGCGAACGCCGTCGGGGCGGGAGTGGCCACGCCGTCCTGGCGGGGGTCGTTGCCCCCGCCGCCGGCACCGCCGCCCCGGCCGGGCCGGCCGTCACCGGCACCGCCCTGGCCGTTGCCGTCACCCTGACCGCTCTGGCCGCCTTGGCCGCCCTGATCGCCCTGGCCGCCCTGACCGCCGGCGCCGCCCTTGCCGTCGCCCGCCGCGCCCTTGCCGCCGTTCTTCCCGGTGTCGAGGACGGTCGTGCAGAACTTGTCGACGCGCCCGGCACCGCCCGCGAACCGCTCCAGGGCACGTTTGCGGTCGGCGTCCAGGGACCTGCCGTTCCGCACGGCGCGGCAGGAGGCGAGCGCACCGCTCCAGCCGTTCCTCGGGGCGCCCGCGGAACCGGTGTCCCGTTCCTTCGACCTGCCGGACGCCCCGGGCGAGGGCTGTGCGGAACCGGTGGACGGCTCGCCTGACCGGGGTGCGTCGCTCTCGCCGCCGAGCAGGGACTCGGGCGAGGGCGAACCCTGCGGGCGCTGGGTGGTGCCGGCGGCGGAGACGGAGGCGGCCGGTCCGGGACGGTCGTCGCGGAACGGGGTGGGCAGCACCCCGGTGCCGGCGGCCACCGCGACCCCGCCGAGCATGCCGGCGGTCAGCGCGGCGGCGAGGCCGAGGCGCGCGGGCCGGGCCCAGCCCGGGACCCGGGGCGACCTGGAACCGGCGTCCAGGCGGAAGAGGCCGGCGTCCCCGCCCTGCCTCGTCCTGCCGGATCGCGCGGCCACGGCGGTCGGCTCGGTCTCGGCGGATTCGCGCGCTTTGCGGAACGCAGCCAGCGCCGCTTCCTCGCCGGGGAGTTCGGCGCCGCCCCGCGTGGACCGCGCGGAGAGCGCACCGAGCGTCCCGGCGAGACGTTCTGCCTGGTCACGGGCGGATTCGTCGACGGCTTCGAGCGACTCACCGCGCAGCAGACGTTCCGCCGTCGTCCGGTTCAGCCACTTGTACTGCTCGTCGGCCATCACATGTCCTTCTGCGTCCGCGAACGCGTATGCGTCACACTGGCGGACGTCACCGCACGATCTTTCGGTTCTCGCTGCGGCGGAAGAGCGTCGAGGACGCCCGCCCCCTCGGGGTCCGCGCCGAGGAGTTCGGCGAGTCTACGCAGCCCCCGGTGCGCCGCCGTCCGGACGGCACCGGCACGTTTGCCGAGGGTGTCGGCGGCGGTCTTGGCGTCCAGGCCCATCACCACCCGGAGTACGACCGCCTCGGCCTGGTCCTGGGGCAGCCGCGCGATCAGGGAGAAGGCGGAGTCGGTGGTGAGTGCCTCGATGGCCTCGCCGGCGGTGTCGGACTCGGCGGCCCGGCCGGTCAGTTCCGTCTCGTCGCCGCCGATCGCGGGGCGGCGGCCGCGCATCCGTATGTGGTCGAGGGCACGGTTGCGGGCGATCCGGGCGGCCCAGCCGCGGAAGCGGTCCGCGTCGCCGCTGAACCGGTCGAGGTCACGGGCGATCTGGAGCCAGGCCTCGGAGGCGACGTCCTCGGCGTCCGGGTCACCGACCAGCGTTCGGACGTATCCGAGCAGGCGGGGCTGCACCGCGCGGTAGACGATACGGAACGCGGTTTCGTCCCCGTCCTGTGCAGCACGCACCGCGGCGGTCAACTCCGCGTCGTCCCCCAGCACCCGATACCTACTTTGCGCCCGGACCGGCGCCGCTCTCGCGGTCGTGGTCCTGGCCGTCGTGGTTCCTCAATTAATGGTCGCGGTGGTCGGGACGCGGATGGTTGCGGTGGTCATGCGTCCTCCGCGGCCCGGCGCGAACTGCACGTTACGCACTGAAACCGCTCGTCGTCCACGTCCGTACAAGATGCAACTAACTCGTGACGCCGTGGGTGTGACAGAAAACGCAGTCATGGCGCTGAACAGAGTACGGGCCGCCGCGCGGTCCGTGCCGCGCGACGGCCGGGGCCTCTCCTGTGGGGGGTGGCGGCCCCGGCCGTTGCCTCGGTCCACGCCCCGGACCGCCCTGGCCGCCGAAGAACCCCCGGTCACCGAAGCCGCCGTCATGGCCGCGGCCGTCGGACTCGGTCGGCGTAGAGGTGGACGGCCCACCAGGTCTCGTACGATCTCCGCTCCGCGAGGATGCCCGTCCGGGCCGCGCGCGCGAGCCGCCGGTGCCGCCGCGGCTGCCCCGGCTGACGCCGTCCCCGCCCGCCGTCGGACACAAGTCGGTGCAGCCGCAGTGACGTTCGGACGCGACCGCGCGCTGTGTCTAAGCGTTACCTGTGCGACAGGCGTGACAGGTGTTACAGGCATGACAGCCGACTAGGGGTGGGGACGAGTGAGTCCACGCGGGAAGCGTGCGTACAGACCACTGAGCATGAAGCGGCGGGCGTGGCTGACGCTCGGCGCGGTGGTTCTCGGCGGCGGGGGTGTGGTGACGTACGCGGTCGCCAGTCCGTCCGCCGGCCACGGGGGCGGGCAGGCCAAGCGGCCGGTGAAGGTGTACGACCTCGCGCTGACGGGCACCGCGAACGGCCGGCGGGAACTGCCGCGCACGGAGACCCGGCAGTTCTCGCTGGTCGGCGTCTCCTGGACGGGGGCGGCCAGGCGGCTGCACGGCACGGCCCAGGTGCGCACCCGGAGCGCGGCGACCGGCGACTGGAGCGCCTGGCACGACCTGGAGGCGGCCGATCCGCTGGAGGACCCGGAGGCCGGCGCCGACGCGCGCGGCGCGTCCGAACCGCTGTGGGTGGGCCCCTCCGACGGCGTCCAGGTCCAGGTCGTCCACGAGGACGGCTCCACCGGCTCCGGTCTGCCCAAGGGGCTCCAGGTGAACCTGGTCGACCCCGGGGTGGCGACCGCCGCGGAGACCAGGGCGGAACCGGCCGCGTTCGTCGTGGACGGCACTCCGGGCGACAGCGCGTCGCCCACGGACCCCGCGTCGCCGAACGACTCCGCTTCCCCGGCCGACCCGGCCTCCCCGGCCGACTCCACGCCGCCCGCCGACTCCACCTCGCCCGCCGACTCCACGCCGCCCGGCGAGTCCGTGCCGCCGACCGCGTCGGTGCCGGTCACCGACTCCGCCTCGCCGGGCGACACCACGTCCGCCACGCCGACGGACGGCGCGTCCGCGAGCCCGTCGGCGACCACGCCCACCGCCCCGCCGTCCACCGTCCCGCAGCCGCCGGTCGTCTCGCGCGCCGGGTGGGGTGCCGACGAGTCGCTGAGCCCGGACCCGTCGGACTACAACACCGACGTGAAGGCCGTCTTCGTGCACCACACGGACGGCAGCAACGACTACTCCTGCGCCGACTCCGCGGCGATCGTCCGGGGCATCTACGCGTACCACACGCAGACCGAGCACTGGAACGACATCGGCTACAACTTCCTGGTCGACAAGTGCGGCACGATCTTCGAGGGCCGCAAGGGCGGTATCGGCCTGCCGGTGCTCGGCGCCCACACCTACGGCTGGAACCGGGAGTCCGCCGGGATCGCGGTGCTCGGTGACTACACCACCGGCGGCGCCACGAACGCGGCCCTGGCGTCGGTCGCCCGGATCGCCGCCTGGAAGCTCGGCCAGTACGGCGCCGACCCGGCCGGCACCGTCAAGCTCACGGCGGGCGCGACCCAGTCCAACTACTTCGGCACCGCCTTCACCTCCGGTACCGCGTACACCTTCAACCGGATCTCCGGTCACCGCGACGGCTACAACACGCAGTGCCCCGGCAACTCGCTCTACCCCCAGCTGCCGACGATCCGCGCCTGGGCGGCCGGACCGGTGCAGGGCCTGAAGCTCACCTCGCTGTCCGGCGCGGGCCTGTCCGGTTCGACGTACTACACCAAGGGCGCGATCACCGCGAAGTGGTCCACCACCACGCCCGGTTCGCTGATCTCCAGGTTCGAAATGCTGGTGGACGGCAAGGTCGCCGCCGCCGGTACGGCCGGCTCGGCCGGCGCCACGCTCGCCGCGGGCAGCCACACCGTGGCCGTACGGGCCGTGCACCAGTCGGGCAGGGCCACGACGACCGCCGCGCTGACCGTCGTCACCGACACCACCGCGCCCGCCTTCACGACCGCGCCCAGGCTCTCCCTGCGCTCCGGCACCGTCAGCACCACCGCCGTCCCGGTCACCCTCGGCTGGAAGGCCACCGACAACGCGGCCCTGAAGTCGGTCAGCCTGCTGTCCCCGACGACGGCCTCCTTCGGACCGGCCACGACCAGCTCCAGTCGCACCGCCAAGTCCGGCACCGCGTCCGTCTGGTCGATGAAGGCGTACGACCTCGCGGGCAACACCCGCACCTCGTCCCCGTCCTTCACCCCCGTGATCCTCCAGGAGACCTCGGCCGTCAAGTCCGGTACCTGGACGGCCCGTTCCGCCACGAACTACCTCGGCGGCACGTCGTACTCCAGCGGCTCCAAGGGCGCGAGCCTCAGCTGGGCCTTCACCGGCCGGTCCGCCGCCTGGGTGGTCAGCAGGGCGTCCACCTCGGGTCAGGCGTACGTGTACGTGGACGGCACCAAGGTCGCGACCGTCGATCTGAAGTCGACGACGACCTCCTACCGTCAGGCGATCTGGACGAAGACCTGGTCGTCCGGTGCCAAGCACACCGTGAAGATCGTCGTCGTCGGCACCAGCGGGCGCCCGACGGTCACGACGGACGGGCTGGTCTACCTCAAGTAGCTCAGCGCGTGGTTCAGGTGGCCGAGTCCACCGGTTCGGGCGTCCGTTCCTGCGCGGCCTGCGCGGCGGGCGCCCGGTCCGCGTTCACGACCACTCCGGCGATCAGCGCGCCCAGCAGCAGCGCCGCCATCGCCCACCAGGTGGCCACGTTGAAGCCGTGCACCGCGGCCCTGGCCTCCAGCAGCGCCCGGTTCGGGATGCTCGCGGCATGGGCGGTGGCGTACCGGGTGGTGACGCTCGCGGCGATCGTGTTGAGCAGCGCCGTACCGATCGAACCGCCCACCTGCTGCGCGGTGTTGAAGGTGGCGGAGGCGGCGCCCGAGTCGCGGGCGGCGACCCCGCCGGTGGCCAGCGAGACGGAGGTCATCATCGCCGTGCCCATGCCGAGGCCGAGCATCAGCATCCCGGGCAGGATGTGCGAGGCGTACGCGGGCTCGACCCCGACCTGGGCTATCAGCGCGAGCGCCCCGGCCGCCAGCAGCAGTCCGGGGACCATCAGCAGGCGGGGCGGGACCCGGTGCAGCAGCCGGGCGGCGACCTGCGTGGAGCCGGTGACCATGCCGACGGTGATGGGCAGGTAGGCGACGCCGGTCTTCACGGGCGAGTAGCCGAGGACGCGTTGCATGTAGTACGTCAGGAAGAGGAAGACGCCGAACATGCCGATGGTCACCAGCAGCACGGTGAGGAAGGCGCCGACGCGCTGCCGGTCGCGTACGACGGTCATCGGCAGCAGCGGCACCCGGGCGCGGGTCTGCCAGATCCCGAAGAGGCCGAGCAGGACCACCCCGCCGATCAGGAGCGTCAGGACCAGGGCGTCGCCCCAGCCCCGGGACTCCGCCTCGGAGAAGCCGTAGACCAGGGCGAGCATCCCGGCGGAGCCGAGCAGCGCGCCGGGCACGTCGAGACGGGCGTCGGGGTGCCGGCCGCCGCCGGACAGCAACACGTAGGCGCCGGCGAAGGCGACCAGCGCGATCGGCACGTTGACGTACAGGCACCAGCGCCAGTCCAGGTACTGGGTGAGGAAGCCGCCCGCGAGCAGCCCGACCGCGGCACCGGCGCCGATGATCGCGCCGAAGATGCCGAACGCCTTCCCGCGTTCCTTCGGGTCGGTGAACGTGGTCGCGAGCAGTGAGAGGGCGGCCGGGGCGAGCAGCGCGGCGAACACGCCCTGGAGCGCCCGCGCGCCGAAGAGCATGCCCTGGTTGACCGCGGCGCCGCCGAGCGCGGAGGCGGCGGCGAAGCCGAGCAGGCCGGTCATGAACGCGGGCTTGCGCCCGGCCAGGTCGGCGATCCGGCCGCCGAGCAGCAGCAGTCCGCCGAAGGCGAGCGTGTAGGCGGTGATCACCCACTGCCGGTTGCCGTCCGACATGTGCAGGGCGACCTGGGCGGAGGGAAGCGCGATGTTGACGATGGTCATGTCGAGCACGACCATCAGCTGGGCCAGTGCGATGACGACCAGAGCCCACCAGCGTCGGTTGTCGGCCATGCGCCAATCGTGCTCCGCGGCGCCCCACTTGGGAACGCCCGCGTCTCTTATTACGTTGTTTTTGCCGAAGTCGCGCTACCTCACGGCGTCCCGGCACAGCAGCCGCAGCGAACCGTCACCGCCGTAACAGCGCCGGGCCTCGTCGATCGGATCCCAGAGCCGGCCGTCGGGGGTGCGGATCCAGTGGTCGCCGCCGGACGCCCACCACTCGGCGCCGGACTGACGGGCGATCACCTCACCGGCATAGGCGCCGAGTCCGCGCAGCATCTCCCGTACCGCCTCGTACGGCGCGCCCTCGACGCGCACCTCCTCGATCAGCCGGTCGACCCGCCACAGGCTCTGCGCCGAGTAGTCGAGCCGGACCCGCCCGCCCTCGCGCATCATGGCCACCGCGTCCGCCGCCCACCGGACCGGCTTGGCGGCGGCGTGCGGCCTGGTCTGCTGCTGTGCTGTCACATAGTGGGCTGTCACATAGGGGAGAGCGAGGTCAGCGGCGTTTTCGTCACCCGGATCCGGGGCGTTCCGGCAACCGGTGCAGGACCCCCGCAGGTCCGCCGCAGCTCCACCGCACGGTGTACACAGCTCCCCGGCTTCAGCCGAGTCCGCGGGCCCGCCGGGACACCACCGCGCGCAGCACCCGGCGGCCCTCCGTGGAGACGTCCAGCGCGCGCCGCAGCCCGGCCCCGCCGTGCGCGGCGAGCAGTTCGAGCACCGTGACCTGGCGGCGCAGTTCGGCGGCGACCAACGGGGACATGCCCTCGGTGCCGCCCTCGCGGCGGGCGTCGACCGAGGGGGCCGGGTCCGCCGCGGGGTCGAGGAGCCGGTGGATCTGGAGCGAGGCCACGGAGCACCCGTCGGCCCACAGCCGGATGCCGTCGGCCTCCTGCGAGGCGGGCGCGGCGTCGAGCATCCGGCGGGCCAGCGCCTCGGCCTCGTCGCCACCGGCGCCGGTCCCCGGCCCGCCGGCGAGGGAGCCGCGCGCCTTCTCGAGTCCCTCGCTCCAGTCGGAGCCGTCGGCGAGGCTCGCCCACAGGGGGCGCAGCACCAGGTCGTCCCCGCCGAGCAGCGGCACGCACCGATCCAAACAGGCCAACCCGCTGGCGGCCAGTCCGCGTTCACCGGCCTGCGCGATCAGCTCCACCAGGCTCATCCCACGCCTCCCACAACGGTACATACCAAGGCGCCGACCTATACGGAGCCCGCACTTCCCCTAACTGCGTGCGAGGGACCGGGAGTGTCACAGCGGCATCCGGCCCGGCGGACCAGGGAACCTCAGGAAAGGGTTTTCAGCCAACACCGCCGACGGCCGGGGCGGTGCCCGCCATCGCCTTCTCGCGCTGCGTCCGGGTCAGCCGGACCACGAGGGTGATCGCGAGGACGGCGGCGGCCCCGAGGGTGGACGGATCAGCCCAGCTTGTTCGCGAGGCCCTTGAAGTCGGGCCAGGACATCGCCGGGGCGCCCGGATCCCAGAGCTTCTGGACGGTGGCCCGCAGCGGCATCCGGATGCCGGCGGCGACCTGGTCCTGGGTCTGGGAGTTCGCGAGGTCGCACCAGACCGCGAAGGTGCCGCCGAGGATCTGGGAGTCGTAGGCCGCGGACACGGCGGAGGTGCCGCGCAGCACGCGCGGGGTCCACTGCTCGTAGATCCGCTGCCCGGTCGGGTAGACGAAGGTGTTGGGCTCGCCGAGCACGTAGTAGAGGTACTCGTCGTTGTAGTTGAGCACCTTGCGGCCGGCGCTCAGGTACTCGGCCGGCTGCCGGGCGCCGATCTCCTTGCCGGTCCAGTAGCCGACCTGGAGGTCCTTGGCCGGCTGCACGGAGGTACGGCGGAAGAAGCCGTCGTTCCAGGCCCGTACGGTGCGGTCGTGGGCGCGGACGGTGTCGGCGCGGGCGTTGAGCCAGCCGGTGGTGAGGTCGGCGACGGTGCCCGAGGCGCCGTAGGCCCGCCGGGCGGCGGCCGCGAGCTGCGGGTAGGAGGCCTGCGGGTCGGCGACGGTCAGGGCCTGGTACTCGTCACCGCCGAGGTTCCACCAGGTGCCGGGGAAGAGGTCGGCGTACTCGCCCAGCAGATCGTCGACGATCTTGGCGGAGGCCGGCTTGGAGATGTCGATGGCGCCCCTGGTGGCGATTCCCCGCGCGTTGCGCAGCTGGAGGTCGGGGTGGGCGGCGAGGACGGCGCCGAGGTGTCCCGGCGAGTCGATCTCGGGCACGACCTGGATGTGCCGGCCGGCCGCGAGCGCGACGATCCGCCTGACCTGGGCCTTGGTCAGGTGGTCGCGGGAGACGATCTCGGGGTGGGTGCCGGACTCGATGCGGAAGCCCTGGTCGTCGGAGAAGTGCAGCCCCAGCTGGTTGTACTTCAGGTCGCCCAGCTCTCTTATCCGGGCCTCGATCCAGCCGGCGGTGAACGGCTTGCGCGCGATGTCCAGCATGAACCCGCGCTGCGGCTTGGCCGGCCGGTCCCGTACGACCCCCTCCGGTGCCGTGCCGCTGCCGTGCACCTCCTGCTTCAGCGTCCGGGTCCCGTAGAACACGCCGGCGTCACCGGGCCCGCTGATCCGCACCGACCCGCCGCGCACGGTCATGGTGTACGACTCCGGGTCCCCCGTACCGCCGAGGTCCAGCCGCAGGTCACCGGTCCGGACGTCCTCGTCCGCGCCCTTGCGGCCGGCGTACGACAGGCCCAGCTCGCCCGCTATCAGCCGCCCCTCGTCGACCAGCGCCGGGTCGCTCACCACGACCCGGTAGCCCTTCTCGGGACGCCAGCCGGGCCCGCGGGCGGCCGTGTGGGACCGGACGGCCGGGATGGTGAGCGGGGCCTTGGAGAGGGGATAGCTGCGGGTCGGCGTGGGGGTGGGGCTCGCGGTCCGCGCGCCGCCGGACGGCTGCCGGGCCGATCCCGCGGCCTCGCCGCCGCCCCCGCCGCCGTCATCGGAGGCGGCCCACACCCCGATACCCGTGCCGAGCGCGACGGTTCCCACGAAGGCCGCGGCTACCACCGCGCGCCTTCGCGCGACCTGTCGTGTCGAGGGCCTGCGCCTGTGCTGGCTCACTGTCACAACTTACGACGCGGCGACCGCGCGATCGTCATCCACCCGCTCCGAAACTCTCCCGTCCGGGTGAAATTGCAGCAACCAACCGACACTTCGTGAACGTCCTCGATAACGTCAACGACACTTGTCCCACAGCATCCCCTGCCACACCGCTCGTGACGCGAGGACCCACGCTGCCCGCCCATCGCCCGTCCCGTCTCCCCACCCCGCTGGACGCCTTCAACGCCGCCCCCGACGACGAGGCCGTCGCCCTGCTCCTGCACTGCCTGCACAGCCCGCGCTGGGCCCGCCGCATCACCGAGCACCGCCCGTACCCGGACGTGGACTCCCTGCTGGCCGCGGCGGACGAGGCGACGTACGACCTGTCCCCTGGGGACCTCTCGGAGGCCCTGGCGGGTGAGTGCCTCCCGGAGCTGCCCGAGGACACGTACTCGGCGGCCCACACCGCCCTGACCGCGGCCCACGCGGCCTACGAGGCCAAATTCGGACACGTGTTCGTGATCCATCTGGGGAGCGCGACACCCGCCGAGGCCCTGGACCGCGTCCTGGAAGGCATCCGGTCACGTTTGACAAACGATCCGGATGAGGAACGAGTCGTGGCGGCCGAGGAACTCCGACGCCTGGCAGGCGGACGGCTGGCCGAGAAACTCAGGGGCGCGGGGAACTGCGCGACCAGCCCAAACGCACCCGCACCCGGCAAATGACCGAACCCGGCACCCCGGATGCCGCCCGGCTAACCCATCCGCGTGCCACTTTGATCACACCGGTAGGCCCGGCGTAAGCCCAGCGCGAGCGCCTCGCTACGATGCTGGGGGCCGGTGGACCGTACCCGGCCGGGCCCGACCGACAGCACAAGCCGGCGCGGCCCCGATACCCCGCTCCCGGAGGGACTTCCGTGCCGGCTGGAACGCTGTACCGCGGCCGGGAAGGAATGTGGTCCTGGGTGGCTCACCGAGTCACCGGCGTCCTCATTTTCTTCTTCCTGTTCGTTCACGTGCTGGACACCGCTCTCGTCCGCGTCTCCCCCGAGGACTACGACAAGGTCGTAGCCACGTACAAGACGCCGATCGTCGCACTGCTGGAGTACGGCCTGGTGGCCGCCATCCTCTTCCACGCCCTCAACGGCCTGCGCGTCATCGCCGTCGACTTCTGGTCGAAGGGCCCGCGCTACCAGAAGCAGATGTTCTGGACGGTCGTCGGTGTCTGGGTCGTCCTGATGGCCGGGGCCGTTTACCCCGTTCTCGGCCACGCCGCTCGTGTCCTGTTCGGGAGCTGACGCAGATGTCGACCACTGAATCCCCCGCAGCCGGCGTCGGCCCCGTCGAGGGCGCCCCCCTCTTCAACGTCGACAACCCGGCCCCCCTCATCGAGGCCCCGCGCAAGCGCAGCAAGAAGACCCCGCGCTCCACCCGCGGCAACTTCGAGATGGCCGCCTGGCTGTTCATGCGCCTGTCCGGCGTCGTCCTGGTCGTACTGGTCCTCGGCCACCTGCTGATCCAGCTGGTGCTGGACGGCGGCGTGTCGAAGATCGGCTTCGCGTTCGTGGCCGGCCGCTGGGCGAGCCCGTTCTGGCAGGTCTGGGACCTCCTCATGCTGTGGCTCGCGATGCTGCACGGAGCCAACGGTCTGCGCACGATCATCAACGACTACGCGGAGCGCGCGAACACCCGGCTGTGGCTGAAGGGCCTGCTCTACACGGCCACGGTGTTCACCATCCTGCTGGGCTCGCTGGTGATCTTCACTTTCGACCCGAACATCCGCTAGGCACGGGGCTGCGAGAATCATGAAGATCCACAAGTACGACACCGTCATCGTCGGCGCCGGCGGCGCGGGCATGCGCGCGGCCATCGAGTCCACGAAGCGCAGCCGCACCGCGGTGCTGACCAAGCTCTACCCCACCCGCTCCCACACGGGCGCCGCGCAGGGCGGCATGGCCGCCGCGCTCGCCAACGTGGAGGAGGACAACTGGGAGTGGCACACCTTCGACACGGTCAAGGGCGGTGACTACCTGGTCGACCAGGACGCCGCCGAGATCCTGGCGAAGGAGGCCATCGACGCCGTCCTCGACCTGGAGAAGATGGGCCTGCCGTTCAACCGGACGCCCAACGGGACGATCGACCAGCGCCGCTTCGGCGGTCACAGCCGCAACCACGGCGAGGCGCCGGTCCGCCGGTCCTGCTACGCGGCCGACCGCACCGGCCACATGATCCTCCAGACGCTGTACCAGAACTGCGTCAAGGAGGGCGTGGAGTTCTTCAACGAGTTCTACGTCCTGGACCAGCTGATCACCGAGGTCGACGGCGTCCGGAAGTCCTCCGGCGTGGTGGCCTACGAGCTGGCGACCGGTGAGATCCACGTCTTCCAGGCGAAGGCCGTCATCTACGCCTCCGGCGGCACCGGCAAGTTCTTCAAGGTGACGTCGAACGCCCACACGCTGACCGGTGACGGCCAGGCCGCGGTCTACCGCCGCGGGCTGCCCCTGGAGGACATGGAGTTCTTCCAGTTCCACCCGACCGGCATCTGGCGCATGGGCATCCTGCTGACGGAGGGCGCCCGCGGTGAGGGCGGCATCCTCCGCAACAAGGACGGCGAGCGCTTCATGGAGAAGTACGCGCCGGTCATGAAGGACCTCGCGTCCCGTGATGTCGTGTCCCGCTCCATCTACACGGAGATCCGGGAGGGCCGCGGCTGCGGTCCCGAGGGCGACCACGTCTACCTCGACCTCACCCACCTCCCGCCGGAGCAGCTGGACGCGAAGCTCCCGGACATCACCGAGTTCGCGCGCACCTACCTCGGCATCGAGCCGTACACGGACCCGATCCCGATCCAGCCCACCGCGCACTACGCGATGGGCGGCATCCCGACGAACGTCGAGGGTGAGGTCCTCATCGACAACACCACCGTCGTCCCGGGCCTGTACGCGGCCGGCGAGGTCGCCTGCGTGTCGGTGCACGGCGCCAACCGTCTCGGCACCAACTCGCTCCTGGACATCAACGTGTTCGGCCGCCGGGCGGGCATCGCGGCCGCCGAGTACGCGCACACCGTGGACTACGTCGACCTCCCGGAGAACCCGGCCGAGTTCGTGGTCGCCCAGATCGAGCGGCTGCGCTCCTCGACGGGCAACGAGCGGGTCGCCACGCTCCGCAGGGAGCTGCAGGAGACCATGGACGCCAACGTCATGGTGTTCCGCACCGAGCAGACGATCAAGACGGCGGTCGAGAAGATCGCGGAGCTGCGCGAGCGCTACAAGAACGTCTCGATCCAGGACAAGGGCAAGCGGTTCAACACCGACCTGCTGGAAGCGATCGAGCTGGGCAACCTGCTGGACCTCGCCGAGGTCATGGCGGTCTCCGCGCTGGCCCGCAAGGAGTCCCGCGGCGGTCACTACCGCGAGGACTACCCGAACCGCGACGACGTCAACTTCATGCGCCACACCATGGCGTACCGCGAGGTGGGCGACGACGGCACCGAGTCCATCCGTCTCGATTACAAGCCGGTCGTGCAGACCCGCTACCAGCCGATGGAGCGTAAGTACTGATGGCAACCCCCGTTCTGGACAAGGCGGACGCGGCCGGCGAGCCCGAGCCCGGCTTCGCCGACTCCCCGTACATCACCGTCACCTTCCGCGTCCGCCGGTTCAACCCGGAGGTCTCGGCCGAGGCGGTCTGGGAAGACTTCCAGCTGGAGATCGACCCCAAGGAGCGCGTCCTCGACGGCCTCCACAAGATCAAGTGGGACGTCGACGGCACGCTGACGTTCCGCCGCTCCTGCGCGCACGGCATCTGCGGCTCCGACGCGATGCGCATCAACGGCAAGAACCGCCTCGCGTGCAAGACGCTGATCAAGGACATCAACCCCGAGAAGCCGATCACGGTCGAGCCCATCAAGGGCCTGACGGTCCTGAAGGACCTGGTCGTCGACATGGAGCCGTTCTTCCAGGCGTACCGGGACGTCATGCCCTTCCTCATCACGAAGGACACGAACGAGCCCACGCGTGAGCGCCTCCAGTCCGCCGAGGACCGCGAGCGCTTCGACGACACCACGAAGTGCATCCTCTGCGCCGCCTGCACCTCCTCGTGCCCGGTCTTCTGGAACGACGGCCAGTACTTCGGCCCGGCCGCCATCGTCAACGCGCACCGCTTCATCTTCGACTCGCGTGACGAGGCCGGCGAGCAGCGCCTGGAGATCCTGAACGACCGTGACGGCGTGTGGCGCTGCCGCACGACCTTCAACTGCACGGACGCCTGCCCGCGCGGCATCGAGGTCACCAAGGCGATCCAGGAAGTCAAGCGAGCCCTGATCACCCGCCGCTTCTGACCCCGGTCCCGCCCGGACCACAAGGGCCCCGCTTCCGGCCGGAAGCGGGGCCCTTCCGCGTGTCTGCCGTCGGGGCGGTTGCGCGGTTCTAACCTGACGGTATGTCAGATGAAGAGTCGTACGAGCTGCTCGGGTTCGACAACGTGCTGCTTCCGGTCGGGAGTCTCGCCGATGCCGTGGCCTTCTACGAGCGTGCCGGGTTCACGGTCGGGTTCCGGTTCGACGAAGGGGGGATCGCGCTGCTGAAGGTCGGGGGCGAGACGCCCGGGATCCTGCTGCGGGCCGAGGAGGGGCTGGGGCACCGCACGCCGGTGTGGGCCGCGCCGCGGGTGTGGCTGGAGGTGCCGGACGCGCGGGTCGCGGCCCGGCGGCTGACGGACGCCGGGATCCTGGTCCTCGACGAGCCGTTCTCCGTCGCCACCGGCTGGACCGTGGAGATCGCCGACCCCTGGGGGAACGTCCTCGGGTTCACCGACTACAGCAAGCGGCCGGCGCTCGCACGGCGGGCGTGAACGGGGTCACTCCGCCATCGAGTTGAACACGTTCAAAAGCAGGTCTACAGTCATCCCTGTCAGCGTTTTGAACGCGTTCAAGAAGGGGTGGGGCATGGACCGTACCGTCATCGCCTACGTCATCTACCTGCTCGTCAGCATCGGTCTGACCGTGTGGGTGGCCCGCACGCTCAGCCGCAACGGGCGGATCTTCCTCTCCGACGTCCTGCACGGCAACGAGCAGCTCGCCGACGCCGTGAACCACCTGCTGGTGGTCGGCTTCTACCTGGTCAACCTCGGCTTCGTCGCGCTGTACCTGCACACCAGCGACACCATCGACGACACCCGCGGCATCTTCGAGGCCCTGTCGTCCAAGCTCGGGGTGGTCCTGCTGGTGCTCGGCGTGATGCACCTCGGCAACGTGTACGTGCTCAACCGAATCCGCCGCCGCGGGATCATGGAGAAGGAACAGCTCCCGCCCGTCCCGCCGCAGGGCTGGACGGCACCGGCGGCCGGGGCGTGAGCACCGTGCCGGCGACAGGGAACCGGGACGCCGTCCGCGTCCCGGTTCACGGGCTCACCGTTCTCTACGACGCGGAGTGCACCCTCTGCACCCACCTGCGCGACTGGCTCGCGCGGCAGCCGCAGCTGGTACCGCTGGAGCTGGTGCCGGCGGGCTCCGACGAGGCCCGGGCCCGCTTCCCGGACCTGGACCACTCCGCCACCTTCGACGAGGTCACCGTGGTCGGCGACGCCGGGCAGGTCTACCGGGACACCGCCGCGTGGATCGTGGTGCTCTGGGCGCTGCGGGAGCACCGGCCGCTCGCCCACCGGCTCAGCACCCCGGCCGGGGCCAGGCTGGCCCGGGGGGCGGTGCTCGCCGCCGCCTGGTGGCGGGGCGGCCAGGGCAGCGGTGACGGCAGGCCCTTCCGGCGGCAGGACGGCTGGGTGTACGAACCCGGTATCGGGTGGATATACGACCCTCCGGGCTGTGCCGGTGGCGTCTGCGCGACTGGTTAGGCTCTGTCCGTGTCCGCGAAGAACGACGGTCCCGTCGAGGCCGGTGCCCCCAGCAAGTCCGAGCAGACCCGCGCGCTGATCCTGGAGACGGCGATGCGGCTGTTCCGGGAGCGGGGCTACGAGAAGACCACGATGCGGGCCATCGCCACGGAGGCGGGGGTCTCGGTCGGCAACGCGTACTACTACTTCGCCGGCAAGGAACACCTGATCCAGGGCTTCTACGACCAGCTCGCCGCCGAGCACCGGGCGGCGGTCCGCGAGGTCCTGGACCGGGAGACGGACCTGGAGGCGAGGCTCTCGGGGGTGCTCAAGGTCTGGCTGGACATCGCCCTGCCGTACCACGAGTTCGCGGTCCACTTCTTCAAGAACGCCGCCGACCCCGACAGCCCGCTCAGCCCCTTCTCCCCGGAGAGCGAGCACGCCCGTGAGGAGGCGATCAGCGTGCACCGGGAGGTGCTCGCCGGGGCGAGGACCAAGGTGGCTCCGGAACTGCGGGACGTGCTGCCGGAGTTGATGTGGCTCTCGCAGATGGGTCTGGTCCTGTACTGGATCTTCGACCGGACGGAGGGGCGGGAGCGCAGCTACCGGCTGGCCGAACGGGGGGCCCGGCTGACCGCGCGAGGCGTCTCCCTCGCGCGGTTCCGGGTGCTGCGGCCGCTGGTGCTGGAGGTCCACGAACTGTTCACGGACTTCCTGCCGGGAATGACCCGGGTGCTGCCGGACCCGGCGGCCAAGGGCCGCCGGGACGGCTGATCACTTCCGGTTGACCGCGTCCACCTCGCCCTCCGTCAGCTCCACGTCGTACACCAGCGGCCCCTGCCCCACCGTCACGCGGTGGGCCTTCGAGCCGTACGACGGCACGGTCACCGCCAGCAGGTAGGCGCCCGGGGCCGGGACCGAGACGATGTAGGAGCCGTCCGCCAGCGACGACACCTGGTCCAGCCGGCGGCCGCCCTCGGACGTCAGCGTCACCGACGCGCCCTCCACCGGGTCACCGTCCGGCGTGCGGACCAGACCGTGGACCACCGAGGCCGGGCCGGCCGGCTCCCCCGGCTCCGGGGTCTCCTCCGCCGGCTCCACGGCCAGGTGCGGCAGCCGCTTCTCCAGCCAGCCCGGCAGCCACCAGTTGGCGGCGCCCAGCAGATGCATCGCCGCCGGCACCAGGGCCGTACGGAGGATGAAGGCGTCGAGCGCGACCGCCGCCGCCAGGCCCACGCCCGCCATGGCCGCGCCCGAGTCGCCACTGAGGACGAAGGCCAGGAAGACGCAGACCATGATCAGGGCGGCGGAGTTGATGACCCGGCTGGTCTCGGCCAGCCCGACCCGCACCGCCCGCGCGTTGTCCCTGGTGTGCACCCACTCCTCGTGCATCCGGCTCACCAGGAACACCTGGTAGTCCATCGAGAGGCCGAAGAGCAGGGAGAGCATGATGACCGGGAGGAACGCGTTGATCGGGCCCTCCTTGCCGAGGCCCAGCAGGTCCAGGCCCCAGCCCCACTGGAAGACCGCGACCAGGACGCCGAAGGAGGCCGCCGCCGCGATCAGGTTCATCACGGCCGCCGTCAGCGGGACGACCAGGGAGCGGAAGGCGACCAGGAGCAGCAGGAAGCCCAGCCCGATGATCGTCGCGACGAAGAGGGGCAGCCGGTCGCCGGTGACGGAGGCGAAGTCCTTGGAGACCGCCGTCACCCCGCCGACGTGCGCCTGCGCGCCCGCCTGCGGGATCACCCGGTCGCGCAGGGTGTCGATCAGGTCGTCCGTCTCCTTGGACTGGGGAGAGGTGGTGGGGACGACCTGGATGACCGTCACCCCCTGCGCGGGCGGCAGCTGGGCCACCCGCGCGACTCCCGGCGTCGACTCCAGGCCGCGCACCAGCCGTGCCGTGTCGCCGCCCACGCTGACCACCTGGAGGGGGCCGTTGAAACCGGGGCCGAAGCCCTCGGCGAGCAGGTCGTAGGCCTTCCTGGTGGTCGTGGACGCGTCGTCGTTGCCCTGGTCGGTGGCGCCGAGGCGGAGGGAGAGGACGGGGACGGCGAGCACCGCCATCACGACCAGCGCCAGAGCCGCGATACGGCGGGGGCGCTTCTCGACGTTCGCCGACCAGCGGGCCGCCAGGCCGCTCGCCCGCTCCGGCTCGGGGCCCTCGGCGGCCAGCCGGCGGCGCTGGCGGCGGCTGAGGACGCGCGGGCCGAGGAAACCGAGCAGGGCCGGCAGCAGGGTGGTGGCCGCGAGGACGCTGAGGACGACCGTGAGGGACGTGCCGATGACCACGCCGTCCAGGAAGTGCAGCCGGGTGACCAGCATGCCGGCGAGCGCGATGCAGACCGTGCCGCCCGCGAACAGCACGGCCCGGCCCGAGGTGTTGAGGGCCGTGACCGCCGACTCCTCCGGGTCCAGGCCGCGCAGGATGCCGCGCCGGTGCCGGGTGACGATGAACAGGGCGTAGTCGATGCCGACACCGAGGCCGATCAGGGAGGCGAGCAGCGGGGCGATGTCGGGGATGTCGGTGGTGTGGCTGAGCAACTGGGTGGAGAACAGGCCCATGCCGACGCCGAAGACGGCGATCGCGATGGGCAGGGTCATCGCGAAGAACGACCCGAAGGCGAGGAAGAGGACGACCGCGGCCGCGATGATGCCGACCATCTCGGACAGGCCCTGCGGCGGCTCCTGGACGCGCTGGACCGCCTGCCCGCCCAACTCGACCTGGAGGCCGTCGCGTTCGGCGTCCTTGGCGGTGTCGAGGACCCGCTGGATCTGCTCCTTGGGTATCTCGTTGGCCCGCTTGGTGAAGGTGAGCTGGGCGTAGGCGACCGTGCCGTCCCTGCTGATCTGCGCCGCGCCCTGCGGACCGGCGTAGGGGCTGGTGACCGCGCCCACACCGGGCAGCTTCGCGATCGTGTCCAGGGCCGGCCCGACGCGGTCCCGGACCGCCGGGTCCTTCACCGAGCCGTCGGTGACCCGCCACACCACGGTGTCCGTGTCACCCGAGGTGTCCGGGAAGGCCTTCTGCATCAGGTCGTACGCGCTCTTGGAGTCCGTGTCGGGAAGGGAGAAGACGTTCGCGTAGTTCGTGCCCGCCGCCGAGGCCGAGAAGCCCACCCCCAGCAGCGCCCCCACCCACAGCAACAGGACCACCAGCCGGTGCCGATAGCACCACCGTGCCAATGCCGTCACGCTCAACAGCTCCTTGTCGTAGATCACTTCGGTCGGTCGGTCCCCCAGGTCCTGGGCAACAGGATCGGCAGCGGGGCGCCCGGCGGGACACGCGGCGCGCATGACTCTCAAGGAACTCCAAAGCTGCGCGCCTCCGGGCGGCGGCGGGGGCGCCGATACTGGGGGCATGACGGCTCCAGGCAGCACCGTGCTGATCGTGGAGGACGAACCCAGCATCGCGGACGTCCTCGCCATCGCCCTGCGCTACCACCGGTTCGAGGTGATGACGGCCGGCACGGTCCAGGGCGCCCTCGCGCTGGCCGAGCGCACCCGCCCGGACGCGGCCCTGCTCGACGTGATGCTGCCCGACGGCGACGGCCGGGCACTCGCCCGTGAACTGCGCGTCCGCCAGCCGGACCTGGCCCTCGTCTTCCTGACCGCGCGGGACGCCCCGGCCGAGATAGTCGGCGCCCTCGGCTACGGCGACGACTACATCACCAAGCCCTTCAACATCGACGAGGTCGTCGCCCGGATCGGCGCGGTGCTGCGCCGCACCCGCCCGGCCGACGTCATCCAGCAGCGGCCGCCCCTGCGCTACGGCGACCTGGAACTGGACGAGACGACGTACTCGGTGCACCGCGCGGGCCGCACGGTCGAGCTGACCCCCACCGAGTACGCGCTGCTGCGCTTCCTGGTGCGCAACGGCGGCCGGATCGTGCCCAAGGAGCAACTGCTGAGGCACGTCTGGCAGTACGAGCACGCGCCCTCGGACTCGACCGTCGTGGAGACGTACATCAGCTATCTGCGGCGCAAGCTCGACACCCTGGGAGCGCCGGTGATCACCACCCGGCGGGGTGTCGGATACGGCCTGGCATGAGCCTGCGCGACCGCCGTCACCGGCACGGCGTGCACTCGCTGCGCGGCAAGCTGACCCTGGCCAACGTCGGGCTGCTCGCCGTCGGCATCGTGGTGGCGACCACCGTGAGCATCATGGGCATGCGGTTGTACCTGCTCGACCAGGTGGACTCCGAACTGCTCAAGATGCGTACCTCCCTGGGGAGTTCGGGTCTCACCCTGCGGCAGGTCGACTCGGTGACCGCGCTCGGCGTGGTCCGCGAACGGATCACCCCGGCCGAGTCCGACCCGACACCGGACTCGATCTTCACCGTCGTCGACACCAAGGGCGACGCCCTCAC
This sequence comes from Streptomyces arenae, assembly GCF_022343545.1. NCBI lineage: Bacteria > Bacillati > Actinomycetota > Actinomycetes > Kitasatosporales > Streptomycetaceae > Streptomyces > Streptomyces arenae. The sequence continues at coordinate 68,002 of NZ_JAKQYH010000070.1, read as the reverse complement.
CGTCTTCGACATGAAGCCGACTGGCGCCCAGCGCGCGCTCGCGGCCGCCGTGCCCGACCCGCGCGCCCTGGTCGCCGCGCCCGGCCCGCGCGACGTCGACGTGCACGGCGCGGCCTACCGGGTGACGGCGACCCGGCTGGCCGACGGCCCCTACATCCTGCTGGCCACCTCGACCGAACTGCTGCACAAGGGCATAGCCAAGGCGCTCCGGCTCGACTTCGCCATCGGCACGCTGCTGCTCGCGCTGCTGTGCTGTCTGACCATGTACAGCGTGCGGCGACGGCTGCTGCCGCTGGAGGACATGGTGGAGACGTCGTCCGCCATCGCCGAGGGCGACCTCACCCGGCGGGTGCCGTCGAGCCACCATCCGACGCAGGAGGTCGAGCAGTTGCGGCTCGCCCTCAACTCCATGCTGCACCAGGTGGAGACGGCGTACCGGACGCGTGAGCACAGTGCGGCACAGCTGCGCCGGTTCGTCGCCGACGCCTCGCACGAGCTGCGCACCCCGCTCGCCGCGATCCGCGGCTATCTCCAGCTGTACGACCAGGGGATGCTGAGCGAGCCGGGGGAGCGGCGGCGGGCCTGGGACCGGATGCACGGCGAGGTGGACCGGATGGGGCGGCTGGTGGACGAACTGCTGCTGCTCGCCCGGCTCGACCAGCGGCCGGAGCTCCGGTTCCGGCACGTCGACGTGAGCCGGCTGGTGCGGGACGCGGCGGAGGACCTGCGGGCCCAGCAGCCGGAGCGGCGGGTCGACGTCTCGGCCGACGGGGCGGTGCTGGTCCGGGCCGACGAGTCGGGGCTGCGGCAGGTGCTGGGGAACCTGCTGGCCAACGTCCGGGTCCACACGCCGGTCGGCGCCGCCGTGCGCCTGGGCGTGGAGCGGGCGGACGGAGCGGTGCGGGTCTGCGTCGCCGACGAGGGGCCGGGGCTGACGGACGAGGACGCGGCGCGGATCTTCGACCGGTTCTTCCGGGTGGGGAGCGGCGAGGGCAGCGGGCTGGGGATGGCGATCGTGCAGGGGGTGGTGGAGGCGCACGGGGGTGAGGTGTACGTGCGCACGGCACCCGGCGAAGGGCTGGCCGTGACGGTCACGCTGCGGTCGGACTGAGCCCCGGACGCGGCCGGCCCGGGGCGGCCCGTCAGAGCCAGCCCAGGCTCCACAGCCGGAACACGCCGGTGCTGTCCGTGAGGTACTGGGCGCCGACCACTTCCTCGCTGCTGAGGACGTAGTCCGTGCGCTGCCACAGCGGGATCAGCGGCACGTCGTCGGCGACGTCCGTCTGGACCTTGCGGAAGTCCTGCTCGGCCTGGCTGCGGTCGGCGTACCGCTGGCTGTTCAGCAGGAGATGGTCCACGGCCTTGTTGCTGTAGCCGGTGCTCATCACGGAGCCGCTGCCGACCAGGGAGGCGCCGAAGGTGTCCGGGTCGGGGTAGTCGGCGACCCAGCCGACCGCCCAGGCGTCCATCTTGCCCGCGGCCCACGACTTCTGGAAGTCGGTCCACTCGTAACCCTTGACGTCCACCTTGAACAGGCCGCCCGTCTCCAGCTGCTTCTTCAGCGCGGCGGCCTCCTCGGCTCCCGCGCCGTGCCCGATGCCGTAGCCGAAGGAGAACTCGACCGGGGTGCTGACGCCGGCCTGTGCCAGGAGCGCCTTCGCCCTGGCGACGCTCTGCTCCGGGTAGGAGTCGAAGAACGACGTGGTGTGACCGGTGAGGCCGGTCGGGATCAGCGAGTACAGCGGTTCCACCGTGCCGTCGTACACGGTCGAGGCCAGCTGCTCGCGGTTGACCAGCCAGGCGAGGGCACGGCGGACCAGCACGTCGTGCAGGGGCGACTTGTCACGGGTGTTCAGGTACAGGTTGCGGGTCTCGGAGCTGTCGGACTCCAGGACGCGCTGGTCCGGGTCGCTCGGCGAGAGCTTGGAGACCATGGCGGGCGGCAGCGTCCGGGTCGCCACGTCGACGCGCTTGGCCTCGTAGGCGGCGGCGAGCTTGGCCGAGTCCGGGTAGTACCGCAGGTCGACGGGGCGTCCGGTGCCGCTCAGCGCGCCCTTGTAGTGGCCGTTGGGCCGCAGGACCGCCCGCTTGTCCTTGGTGTACGAGGTCAGGGTGTACGGGCCGGTGCCGTCCACCGAGGTGCCGGTGCGCAGGCCGTCGGCCGGGTACTTGTCGCGGTCGACGATCGCGCCGGCGCCGGTGGCCAGCTTGAACGGGAACGTCGCGTCCGGGGAGGACAGGTGGAAGGTGACGTCCTTGCCGCCGGTGGTCACCGAACCGAGCGTGGCGAACAGGGACGCCGGACCGACATCGGAGTTGATCTTCTTGACCCGGTCGAAGGAGTACTTCACGTCCTCGGCGGTCATGGTGCGGCCGCTCGGGAAGGTGATCCCGTCGCGCACCTCGCAGCGGTACGTCCTGAGCGTCGAGTCCGAGAAGGAGCAGCTCTGGGCCGCGTCCGGGACCGGCTGGACACCACCGGGCTCGAAGGTGAGCAGCGTCTGGAAGACGTTGTTGTACAGCGCCCAGGACCCGGCGTCGTAGGCGCCGGCCGGATCGAGCGAGGTGACGGCGTCCGTCGTGCCGACGGTGATCGTCTTGTTCTTGTTCCCCTGCGCCGGCAGCAGCTGCCAGCCGCCGATCCCCACGATCGCCAGGACGACAAGCGTGACGAGAATCCGCATGCGAACAGATCGCATGGTTGGTGCCCTCCCCAGGACCCGCACGGGCCCGTCCGGTCCCGGCCGGGGCCCTTCGCAAACGCCACTCCCCTAAGTGACGCGGCTCACCTAATCACAGGTGTTTCATGTGGGGGAAGAGCGATCTGACTAGATGAGGAAGAACTTACCGAGCGCTCGTTTCCGCCGGATTTCACAGCGCCTCCACAGGGTCGACGGCGGTGCGGAGACGGCTGACGGCGGTGCGACGGGGCCGGTTTTCGGTCAGGCCCGCTTCGACGCGAGTTCGATGACCGTGATGTCCGACGGGGCGCCCACCCGGGTCGGCGGACCCCAGGCACCGGCCCCCCGGGAGACATAGAGCTGGGTGTCGCCGTAGCGGTCCAGACCGGCGACGGTCGGGTTGGCCGCCGCGGCGATGAAGTTGCCCGGCCAGAGCTGGCCGCCGTGGGTGTGGCCGGACAGCTGGAGGTCGACGTGGTGGCGGACGGCCTCGTGGATCTGGACGGGCTGATGGGCGAGGAGCACGCAGGCGCGGGCCGGGTCGCGGCCGGCGAGGGCACGGTCGAAGTCGGGGCCCTGGCCGGTGCTCTCGCCCGCGATGTCGTTCACCCCGGCGAGGTCGAAGTGGGCCAGTTCGGTGCGGGCGTTCTCCAGGGGGTGGAGGCCCAGACGGCGCACCTCCTCGACCCACTGGGCGGCGCCGGAGAAGTACTCGTGGTTGCCGGTGACGAAGTACGCGCCGTGCCGTGCCGACAGCTGGGCGAGGGGGGCGGCGGCCGGGCCGAGGTCCTTCACGCTGCCGTCGACGAGGTCGCCGACCACCGCGATCAGGTCGGGCTGGGTGGCGTTGACGGTGTCGACGACCCGCTGCGCGAAGCCCCGGCCGAGGATGGGGCCGAGGTGGATGTCGCTGACGACGGCGATGCGGTAACCGTGGGCGGCACGCGGGAGTCTGGCGAGGGGGACGGTGACGCGTTTCACGCGGGGGCCGCGGAGGACGCCGTAGGTGCCGAGGCCGACGGTGGTCACGGCGGCGGTGGCGGCCGCACCGCCCACCACGCGGGAGACGAAGAGGCGGCGGGAGGGCGCGGGAGTGGGGGTGGGGGTGGGGGTGGGGTCTTCGGTTTCGGTGCGGGTGAGTTGTCTCAGGGGGGCTTCGGGCTGTGGGGACGGTTGCGCTTCGTGGGGGCTGGGCGCGCCCGCGCGGCGGTAGCCGCACATCGCATACAGCCCCGCGCCCCTTTCGGGGCGCTTCAGTGCACGGTGCAACAACGGCCGTAGCACCTCGCCCGCCACCACCGCCAGCAGCAGGTACAGCGAGAGGACCATCCACAGGAAGCCCGGCCAGGCCAGGGTGCGCTGGAGGGCGAACGGGGCGTGGCCGACCTCCGCGAAGAGGGCCGCGAACATCAGGAGCGGGCCGACGACGAACAGCGCCGTGCCCGCGCGGCGCGCCCGTCCCGGTCCCGCCGTCGTGTCCCGTACCAGGCGGCGCCACAGGTACCAGTACAGGACGGCCACCACGGCCAGGGCGACGAGCCCGAAGACGATGATCACCCCGGCGTGCCTCTTCCTATGACGTGCGGCGCAGTGCGCGCACTCCGCGCAACCCGATGACCCCGATGACCGTCCCCAATACGAAGGACACGACGGCCAGCGTCAGGTGGACCCAGAAGTACGCCGTGGGGCGGCCGTCGTCGAAGGCGAGTCCGCTGCCGTCCTTGACGAGGTTCTTGACGAAAGTGATCCAGATGAACCAGCTCCACACCCCGAAGGCGAGCAGGAACCAGGAGACCGGACGGCTGAGCTTCATGGGTTCAGTATCGCCGCCCGCTGTCCGGTTCCGATTCCGGGGTGGGGCGGGTGGCGGGACTTCGCCCTCCGTGCCGGGTACGTTCTCGTCCGTGTCCGCACCGAAACCGAAGGCCGGCCGATCCCTGCTGGTCACCTCCGCCACCCTGCTGTCCCTGTCGCTCAGCGCGCCGGCCGCGCTCGCCGCGCCGACGCCCTCGACGAGTCCGTCCGCCACTCCCCCGGCACGGATGTCGACGGTCGGGGGCGCCCGCCTGGGCCGGCCCGGCACCCAGGTGAACCTGGGCGCCGGGGTGCCGGCGCTGCCGAAGGACATCACCGCGCGTTCCTGGATCGTCTCCGACGCCGAGTCGGGCGAGGTGCTCGCCGCGCACAACGCGCACTGGCGGCTGCCCCCGGCGAGCACCCTGAAGATGCTGTTCGCGGACACCGTGCTGCCCCGGTTCCCTAAGGCGACCACGCACAAGGTGGTGCCGAGCGACCTGGCGGGCATGGGCGCCGGGTCGAGCCTGGTCGGGATAAAGGAGGGCCAGACGTACACGGTGCACGACCTGTGGCTGGGCGTCTTCCTGCGCTCCGGGAACGACGCCGTGCACGTGCTGTCCGCGATGAACGGCGGGGTGGCGCGGACGGTCGCCGACATGCAGGACCACGCCGACGAACTGCAGGCGCTGGACACGCACGTGGTGAGCCCGGACGGGTACGACCAGCCGGAGCAGGTGTCGTCGGCGTACGACCTGTCGCTGTTCGCGCGTTCGGGGCTGCAGAAGAAGGACTTCCGGGAGTACTGCTCGACCGTGCGGGCGAGCTTCCCGGGTGACACGACGAAGAACGCCAAGGGCAAGTCGGTCCGCGGCTCCTTCGAGATCCAGAACACCAACCGGCTGCTCAGCGGGGACGCCGACGTGTCGGTCTACCCGGGTATCGCGGGGGTGAAGAACGGCAACACCACCAACGCGGGCGCCACCTTCACCGGCGTCGCCGAGCGGGGCGGCAAGGTGCTGCTGGTCACCGTGATGAACCCGGAGAAGAAGGAGCACAACGAGGTCTACAAGGAGACCGCCAAGCTGTTCGACTGGGGGTTCCAGGCGGCCGGCAAGACGACTCCGGTGGGTGAACTGGTCCCGCCCAGGGGGGCGGTCAGCTCCAGTGCCCAGCCGGGGGCGACCGCCTCGGCGACCGCGGACGGCTCCGGGAAGGGCAGCGGCAGGGGCACCGGGTCCAAGCCGGTGGCCGCCGCCTCCGCCGGGGGTTCCCGCGGGATGGGGGTGGCGCTGGCGATCACGGGCGGGGCGCTGGTGCTGCTGGCGGTCGCGGCGTTCCTGGTCAACCGCCGTTGGCCACTGCCGGATCTGGTGCGCCGGCGGACTCGGCCCTGACCGCCCTGCCGCTCTCCGTCGCCGTCCAGGCGGCGCAGAACAGGACGAGTTTGCATGTGAAGTTGATCCACAGCAGCAGGGCCACCGGCACCCCGAACGCGCCGTACATGCTCTTCGCGGCGATCCCCTGGATGTAGCCGCTGAGCAGCAGCTTGAGGAGTTCGAAGCCGACCGCGCCGATCAGCGCCGCGACCAGCAGGCGCCGGCGGGTCGGTTCGACTCCGGGCAGCAGGGTGAGGACGTAGAGCAGCAGCAGGAAGTCGGCGGCCACGGCGACGGTGAACGCGGCGATCCGCAGCAGCACGCTGCCCCAGCCGTGTTCGGCGAGGCCGAGCTGCCGGGACGTCCAGCCGACGGCCGCCGAGGCGAGCGTGGACACGGCGAGGGTGGCGAGCACCGCGCCGCCGAAGCCGACCAGGATGCCGCCGTCCTTGAGCTTGGCGAGGACCGGGTTCTCGTCCTTGTCGGACAGCTCCCACACCGCGCGCAGACAGTCCCGCATCTGGCCGACCCAGTTGATGCCGGTGAACAGCAGTACCGCACCGGCGATGAGGCCGACGGCACCGGCGTTCTGGACCAGCGCGTTGATGTCCAGCTGGTCGGAGATGCCGGGCACCTGGTCGGCGATCCTGTTCTGGAGGTCCTTCTGCTGCGACTCGCTCAGCGTGGCGGCCCCGATCGCGGCGCCCACGGTCAGCAGCGGGAAGAGCGAGACGAAGCTGATGAACGTCATGGCGGCGGCCAGCCGGGACCACTTCACCCGGTCGAGCCGCTCGTACGACCGCCACGTGTGCGTGGCCATGAGCCGGCCGACGAGCGGGCCGACGACGGGAAGTTTTCTCAGCCAGTCCATGATCCGACTCTGCCCCCTGCGCGGAATACCAATGTGCGGGTACCCCAGAAGCGCACGAGTGTGGCCAGTGCCATGCCGACGACCGCACCGGAGACGGTGTCGGCGCGTTGCGAGGTGAGGCCGAGTCCGTAGTGGCTCACGGTGAGACAGAGCAGCTGGACCAGGGCGCCGGCGACGTTCACGGCGACGAAGACGGCGTAGGCGCGTATGCCGGTGGCGCGCGCGTGCCGGTAGGTGCCGAGCGCGTTGCCGAGGTAGGCGACCGTGCAACCCGCTACGAAGGACAGGGACTTCGCGGTGAGCGGGCCCAGCCCGGCCGGGCCGCGCAGCCAGCTGAACAGGGCGAGGTCGGCGGCGTAGGCGAGCAGCCCGACGGCGGCGAACCCCGCCAGCTCACGGCGGTCCGCGCTCACCAGTGGGCCACGGCGAGGGCGTACATCGTCAGCCAGGCCAGGCCGATCAGGGCGAGGGCGCGGTCGCGCAGGACGACGTCCTCGGGTTCGCCCGCGGTGCCCCGGTCGGCGAAGACGGCGTAGCGCAGGATCGCCAGGATGAAGGCGACCATGGACAGCTGGCGCCAGGGCAGCAGTCCCGGGCCCGGCCCGCCGTGGCCCTCCAGCGCCCACAGGCAGTAGGCGAGGACGGCGACCCCGGCGGCGAGCTGCCAGACGAAACGGAGGTATCCGGTGGTGTACTCGGTGAGCAGCGCGCGCGTGGCGCCCGCTTTCCCGGCCATCTGCACGGCCTCGGAGTAGCGCTTGGCCGACACCATGAAGAGGGCGCCGAAGCCGGTGGTGATCAGGAACCAGCGGGACAGCGGGATGCCGAGCGCGACCCCGCCGATCATCGCCCGCATCAGGAAGCCGGTGGTGACGACGACGAGGTCGACGACCAGGACGTGCTTCAGGGCGACGCAGTAGGCCAGTTGCACGGCCAGGTAGGCGACCAGGAGGACCGGGACGAGGGGCGGGGTCAGCCGGGCCGCGAGCAGTGGCGCGAGGACCGCGAGGACGCCTCCCACGGCGTAGGCGACGGGGACCGGGACCCGGCCGGCGGCGACCGGGCGGCGGCACTTCGTGGGGTGGGCGCGGTCCGCTTCGGCGTCCCGGGCGTCGTTGATCAGGTAGACGGCGGCGGCACAGGCCGTGAAGAGGGCGAAGACCAGGGCCTCACGCAGCAGGGCGGACACCGAGAACAGCCGTCCGGCGGCCGCCGGGGCGGCGATGACCAGGGCGTTCTTGACCCACTGTTTGGGGCGGGTGGTCTTCAGCAGGCCCGTGAGGAGACCGCCGGGGGTGACCGGGGCCCGTACCGGTCCGGACGGCCGGACGGGGTGGCCGCGCTGCTCGTGCAGAGTCGTTTCAGCACGCGCCTCACCGGCCCGCGCCTCACCGGCCGCGTGGGCGGTCTCGGTCACGCCCGCCTCCCCGGGTACGAGGCGCCGGGCACTCCGTCGCGCATCCAACGCGCTCCCGCGCGCGCCGTGAGCGCCCCCAGGGCCGCGCCCGCCGCCACGTCCGTCGGGTAGTGCACCCCGACGACCAGCCGGGAGAGGCACACGGCGACCGCGAGGGGCGCGAGGGCGGAGGCGCCGAGCGCGCCGAAGGCGACGGCGGCGGCCGTGGCGGAGGTGGCGTGCGAGCTGGGGAAGGAGTGCCGGCCCGCGGTACGCACCCGGGGCCGCACATGCGCGGGACGCGCCCGCCGTACGACCCGTTTCACGCCCATGCTGCCGAGGTGCGCGCCCGCGACCAGCGCCGTGCCGCGCAACCAGGCGCCGCGTCGCGCGCCGTCCACGGCGGCCCCGGCGAGGCCCGCCGCGAGCCAGAGCGCGCCGTGCTCTCCGGCGAGGGAGAGTCCGCGCGCGGCCGACGCGACGCGTGGATCGGCGCCGCAGGCGTGCAGCGCGGAGAGGATCCGGTGGTCCATGTCGTCCATTGGACTCACTGTTCACCTTCACCCTGCCAAAGCTACGACCATATGGATCGACATTCGGATAATCACCCGTTTCGGGGAGTCAGGTGATCTTCCGTAACTCAATCCCCTATTCCACCCATAACACCCATACGGCAGCGATACGGTCGTTCCCATGCCTGGAAAGCCTGGAGGGCCCGTCGCGCCTGACACCACCGTCCCCGTCACCGGCTGGGGGCGCACCGCCCCCACCGCCGCCCGGCTGATCCGCCCCCGCACGTACCAGGAGGCCGCCGACGCGGTCCGGAACTGCGGGGCGCGCGGCGGTATCGCGCGGGGCCTCGGGCGGGCGTACGGGGACGCGGCGCAGAACGCCGGCGGTGCCGTGCTCGACATGACGGCCCTCGACCGCATCCATGCCATCGACGCGGACGGCGGCACCGTGCTGTGCGACGCAGGGGTCTCGTTGCACCGCCTGATGGAGGTGCTGCTGCCGCTCGGCTGGTTCGTCCCGGTGACCCCGGGCACCCGCCAGGTGACGGTGGGCGGCGCGATCGGCGCCGACATCCACGGCAAGAACCACCATGTCTCGGGATCGTTCTCCCGTCACGTGCTGTCCTTCGAACTCCTCACCGCGGACGGCCATGTCCGCACGGTGAGCCGCGGCACCCCGCTGTTCGACGCGACGGCCGGCGGCATGGGTCTGACCGGAGTGATCCTCACGGCGACCGTCCGCCTCCTCCCCGTCGAGACGTCGTACATGTCCGTCGACACCGAACGCGCCGCCGACCTCGACGACCTGCTGACCCGGCTCACCGAGACCGACCACCGGTACCGCTACTCGGTCGCCTGGATCGACCTGCTCGCGCGCGGGCCGGCGACCGGGCGCGCGGTCCTCACCCGGGGCGACCACGCCCCCCTGGAAGCGCTCGGCCCGCGCACCCGCGCCGGGCGCGCGCCCCTCGCCTTCCGCCCCCGCAGCCTTCCGCCCGCCCCCGACCTGGTCCCCGGTGGCCTCCTGGGCCGCACCACCGTGGGCCTCTTCAACGAGCTCTGGTACCGCAAGGCGCCCCGCGCCAGCGCCGGCCGGCTCCAGCGCGTCTCCGCGTTCTTCCACCCGCTGGACGGCGTCCCGCACTGGAACCGCGTCTACGGCCGGGCCGGCTTCGTCCAGTACCAGTTCGCCGTCGGACACGGCCAGGAGGACACGCTGCGCCGGATCGTGGCCCGGATCTCCGAACGCCGCTGCCCGTCCTTCCTGGCCGTCCTCAAACGCTTCGGCGACGCCGACCCCGGCTGGCTCTCCTTCCCGGTGCCCGGCTGGACCCTCGCCCTGGACATCCCGGCCGCGCTGCCCGGCCTCGCCGCCCTCCTCGACGAACTGGACGAGGAGGTGGCGGCCGCCGGCGGCCGGGTCTACCTCGCCAAGGACTCCCGGCTGCGCCCCGAACTGCTCACCGCGATGTACCCGCGGCTCGCCGAATTCCGCGCCCTGCGGGCGGAGTTGGACCCGCGCGGGGTGTTCGTCTCCGACCTGTCCCGCCGTCTCGGTCTCTAGCCCCCAGTCTCCAGGAGCTGTCGTGAAGGACGCCTTCGGAATGCCCCAGTCCCTGCTCGTCCTCGGCGGTACGTCCGAGATCGCGCTGGCCACCGCGCGCCGGCTGATCGCCCGCCGCACCCGTACCGTGTGGCTGGCCGGCCGTCCCTCCCCCGCGCTCGAACAGGCCGCCGCGCACCTGCGCACGCTCGGGCCGGACGTCCACACCGTCCCCTTCGACGCCCTCGACCCCGAGTCCCACGAGGCGGTCCTCGGCAAGGTCTTCGCGGAGGGCGACGTCGACGTGGTCCTGCTGGCCTTCGGCGTCCTCGGCGACCAGGCGACGGACGAGCGGGAGCCGGTGAACGCCGTGCGCGTCGCCCAGACCAACTACACCGGCGCCGTCTCGGCGGGCCTGGTCAGCGCGCGGGCTCTGCAGGCGCAGGGCCACGGCTCGCTGGTGGTCCTGTCGTCCGTGGCCGGAGAGCGGGCCCGCCGCTCCAACTTCATCTACGGCTCCAGCAAGGCCGGCCTGGACGCCTTCGCACAGGGCCTCGGCGACGCGCTGCTCGGGACGGGCGTGCACGTCATGGTCGTACGGCCGGGTTTCGTGCGGTCGAAGATGACCGAGGGCCTGGAGGAGGCCCCGCTGGCGACGACCCCGGAGGCGGTGGCGACGGCGATCGAGACGGGCCTGCGCCGGCGCTCGGAGATGGTGTGGGTGCCGGGCGCGCTAAGGGTGGTGATGTCGGCCCTACGACACGCACCGCGATCGGTCTTCCGACGCCTGCCGATCTAGAGGGGCTGGTCGCGCAGGCTACCGACTGGCGATACTCCCCCGCTCCACATGGCCCACCTGAGGCGGCACCACGGCCCCGCCGAAGGCGTACTCGTGCAGCTTCCGCCACACCCCGTCCGCCCCCTGCTCGTACAACGCGAACCCCATGCACGACCACTGGGCCTCGAACTCCGCCAGCTCGGCGAACGCCCGGTCCATCGCGGCCTCGTCGATCCCGTGGGCCACCGTCACATGCGGGTGGTACGGGAACTGCAGCTCCCGCTCCAGCGGCCCCGACGCGTCCCGCACCCGCTGCTGGAGCCAGGCGCAGTCGTCCGCGCCCTCCACCACCCGGACGTACACCACCGGTGACAGCGGCCGGAACGTACCGGTACCGCACAGCCGCATCGGGAACGGCCTGCCCACCGCCGCGACCTCGCTCAGGTGGGCCTGCACCGCGCCCAGCGCGCCCGCGTCGATCTCCGTCGGCGGCAGCAGGGTCACGTGCGTCGGGATGCCATGGGCCGCGGCGTCGCCGAAGCCCGCGCGCCGCTCCTGGAGCAGGCTGCCGTGAGGCTCCGGGACCGCGATCGACACGCCGATCGTTACGGTCCCCACGTCATCTCCCGTCGGTCGTGATGGTCGGACGGGTGTCGGGTTCGTACCCGGCCGTCCGGCTATCGACTGTACGGCCACGGCCGCCTCCCGGGCAGCCGTGGCCGAAGTGATGTGCAGCGCTTCGCCGCGCGACTCGGTGCCGGCTCAGTGCTTGGCGGGCAGGAAGCCGACCCGGTCGTAGGCCTGGGCCAGGGTCTCGGCGGCGACGGCACGCGCCTTCTCCGCGCCCTTGGCCAGGATCGAGTCGAGCGTCTCCGAGTCGTCCAGGTACTGCTGGGTGCGCTCCCGGAACGGGGTCACGAACTCGACCATGACATCGGCGAGGTCCGTCTTGAGCGCGCCGTACATCTTGCCCTCGTACTCCTGCTCCAGCTCGGCGATCGGCTTGCCGGTGAGGGTGGAGTAGATGGTGAGGAGGTTCGAGACACCCGGCTTCGCCACGGCGTCGTACCGGATCACCGTGTCCGTGTCGGTGACGGCGCTCTTGACCTTCTTCGCCGTCGCCTTCGGGTCGTCGAGGAGGTTGATGAGGCCCTTCGGCGTGGACGCCGACTTGCTCATCTTGATCGACGGGTCCTGGAGGTCGTAGATCTTCGCCGTCTCCTTGAGGATGTACGGCTTCGGGATGGTGAAGGTCTCGCCGAACCGGCCGTTGAAGCGCTCGGCGAGGTCACGGGTGAGCTCGACGTGCTGGCGCTGGTCCTCGCCGACCGGGACCTCGTGGGCCTGGTAGAGCAGGATGTCGGCGACCTGGAGGATGGGGTACGTGAACAGGCCGACGGACGCGCGGTCCGCGCCCTGCCGGGCCGCCTTGTCCTTGAACTGGGTCATCCGGCTGGCCTCGCCGAAGCCGGTGAGGCAGTTCATGACCCAGGCGAGCTGGGCGTGCTCCGGGACGTGGCTCTGCACGAAGAGGGTGCAGCGGTCCGGGTCCAGGCCGGCGGCGAGCAGCTGGGCGGTGGCGAGCCGGGTGTTGGCACGCAGTTCGGCGGGGTCCTGCGGGACCGTGATCGCGTGCAGGTCGACGACCATGTAGAAGGCGTCGTGGGACTCCTGGAGGGCTACCCACTGGCGGACGGCGCCGAGGTAGTTGCCCAGGTGGAACGAGCCGGCGGTGGGCTGGATGCCGGAGAGCACGCGGGGTCGATCTGAGGCCATGTTCACCATTCTCTCAGAGGGTGAGGGTGGGAATGGCCCGGTGGTGGGGGGTGGTTTCGGAGCGCGGGGGACTGCGGGCCGGTGGGGGCCGTTCGCGCAGTTCCCCGCGCCCCTGCGGGGCGCCTCAGCCGAGGTCGATCTCCGGGTACAGCGGGAAGCCCGCCACCAGGTCGGTCGCGCGCTGGGCGATCTCCTTGGACACCTTCTCGTCGAGGACGTGGCTCGCCTTGCTCGGCGCGCCCGACTTCGTGGTGCCCGGCTCGGTGGTGGCGAGGACGCGGTCGATCAGGCCGGCGACCTCGTCCATCTCGGCCGTGCCCAGGCCGCGCGTGGTCAGCGCCGGGGTGCCGATGCGGATGCCGGAGGTGTACCAGGCGCCGTTCGGGTCGGCCGGGATCGCGTTGCGGTTGGTGACGATGCCGGAGTCGAGGAGCGCGGACTCCGCCTGGCGGCCGGTGAGGCCGTAGGAGGAGGCCACGTCGATCAGGTTGAGGTGGTTGTCGGTGCCGCCCGTGACCAGGGTGGCGCCCCGGCGCGTCAGGCCCTCGGCGAGCGCGCGCGAGTTGTCGACGATCCGCTGGGCGTAGTCCTGGAAGGCGGGCTGCCGGGCCTCGGCCAGGGCGACGGCCTTCGCGGCCATGACGTGCGGGAGCGGACCGCCGAGGACCATCGGGCAGCCGCGGTCGACCTGGTCCTTGAGGGAGTCGTCGCACAGGACCATGCCGCCGCGCGGGCCGCGCAGCGACTTGTGGGTGGTCGTGGTGACGATCTGGGCGTGCGGGACCGGGTCGAAGTCGCCGGTCAGGACCTTGCCGGCGACCAGGCCCGCGAAGTGCGCCATGTCGACCATGAGGGTCGCGCCGACCTCGTCGGCGATCTCGCGCATGATCCGGAAGTTCACCAGGCGGGGGTAGGCGGAGTAGCCGGCGACGATGATCAGCGGCTTGAACTCGCGGGCCTGCTCGCGCAGCGCGTCGTAGTCGATGAGGCCGGTGGCCGGGTCGGTGCCGTAGGAGCGCTGGTCGAACATCTTGCCGGAGATGTTGGGGCGGAAGCCGTGCGTGAGGTGGCCGCCCGCGTCCAGGGACATGCCGAGCATCCGCTGGTTGCCGAAGGCCTGCCGCAGCTCGGCCCAGTCGGCTTCGGTCAGGTCGTTGACCTGGCGGGCGCCGGTCTTCTCCAGGAAGGGGACCTCGACGCGGTCGGCGAGGACGGCCCAGAAGGCGACCAGGTTGGCGTCGATGCCGGAGTGCGGCTGGACGTAGGCGTGCCGGGCGCCGAACAGCTCGCGGGCGTGCTCGGCGGCGAGGCCCTCGACGGTGTCGACGTTGCGGCAGCCGGCGTAGAAGCGGCGGCCGATGGTGCCCTCGGCGTACTTGTCGCTGAACCAGTTGCCCATCGCGAGCAGGGTCGCCGGGGAGGCGTAGTTCTCGGACGCGATCAGCTTGAGCATCTCGCGCTGGTCGGCGACCTCCTGGCCGATGGCGTCGGCGACGCGCGGCTCGACCGCGCGGATCACGTCGAGGGCGGCGCGGTAGGCGGTGGACTCGGTGGACAGGGGCGCGGACTTGTCAGTCATTCGGGACCTCCGGACATGTCGTTCGGCACTCACGGTTCGGCCCAGGCGCACGGCACTCGATCACAGCACGAGCCGCTCCCCGATGGTCCGTCCCATCCTCGGGGTCTGCCGTCACATTCCCGCCTGCCCCGGGGCGCCTGGCACGCGCATCTGCGGCGTTGTCGTCGGTCGCCGACGCTCCGCGTCGACTCCCTCCTCCGCCTTGCAGCTGCACGCACCAGCCACCCCGGGGCCCGCCCTCCGGGCGGACGACGGGAATGTGACGGCAGACCCCAGCGCGCCAGTCACGGCCCTGCGGTCACACTACCGGGCACGCCCGGTCCGGGGGCCGTGGCGTCCACCAGTCGGGCACGGACAGAGGGTAGGAAAGGGAACATCTCGCCGCCCTCTCTGGAGTCGCCGTGACCACTACGGAAGCCCTCATCGCCGCCGCCGACCTGCACAGCGCGCACAACTACCATCCCCTGCCGGTGGTGATCGCCACGGGCGAGGGGGCATGGCTGACGGACGTCGAGGGGCGCCGCTATCTGGACTTCCTGGCCGGTTACTCGGCGCTGAACTTCGGGCACGGCCATCCGCGCCTGGTCGCGGCGGCGCGGGCGCAGCTCGAACGGGTGACGCTGACGTCCCGGGCCTTCCACCACGACCGGTTCGCCGCGTTCTGCACGGAGCTGGCCGAGCTGTGCGGGATGGAGATGGTGCTGCCGATGAGCACCGGGGTGGAGGCGGTGGAGACAGCGGTGAAGACCGCCCGGAAGTGGGGCTACCGGGTCAAGGGCGTGCCGGCGGAGATGGCGAAGGTGGTGGTCGCGGGCGGGAACTTCCACGGCCGTACGACGACGGTGATCTCCTTCTCGACCGACCCGGAGGCACGGGCGGACTTCGGGCCGTACACGCCCGGCTTCGAGATCGTCCCGTACGGGGACCTCACGGCGATGCGGGCGGCGCTGACCGAGAACACGGTGGCCGTGCTGCTGGAGCCGATCCAGGGCGAGTCCGGGGTGATCGTGCCGCCGGCGGGCTATCTGGCGGGGGTGCGGGAGCTGACCCGCGAGCGGGACGTGCTGTTCGTCGCGGACGAGATCCAGTCGGGGCTGGGCCGCACCGGGCGCACGTTCGCCTGCGAGCACGAGGGGGTGGTGCCCGATGTGTACGTCCTCGGGAAGGCGCTCGGAGGCGGGGTGCTGCCGGTGTCGGCGGTCGTGTCCGGTGCCGACGTGCTGGGCGTGTTCCGGCCCGGGGAGCACGGTTCCACGTTCGGCGGGAACCCGCTGGCCTGTGCGGTGGGCCTGGAGGTGATCGCGATGCTGCGGACCGGGGAGTTCCAGGAGCGGGCGGCGGTGCTCGGGGAGTTGCTGCACCGGCGGCTGGCGGAGATCGCGGGCAACGGCCGGGTGACGGCCGTACGGGGGCGGGGTCTGTGGGCGGGGGTGGACGTGGCTCCGGCGGTGGGGTCGGGGCGGGCGGTCTCGGAGCGGCTGCTGGAGCGGGGGGTGCTGGTGAAGGACACGCACGGGTCGACGGTGCGGGTGGCGCCGCCGCTGGTGGTCGAGGAGGAGGACCTGGAGTGGGGGATCGAGCAGCTGTGGGGGGTTCTGAGCGCCTAGGGGGGTACCCCCAGCGCCACTAGGGGGCGCTAGAGGATCACGTGGGGCAGGAAGCGGGCGTAGTCGTCCGTGATCAGGCCCGCGGACTCGCGGATGCCCAGACCCGCCGCCTCGGCCCCCACCACCCATGCGCCCAGCACGACGTGGTTGCCGTCGAACGCCGGCAGCGGGGCCAGCTCCTGGTAGCAGCACGGCTCTTCGCGCACGACCGGGGCGTGGCCCGGCTCGTGCACGAGTACCCCCGCGCCCTCCCTGCCCAGCAGCGGCTTGCTGACGTACCCGCCGGTGTCCGCGAGCTCTCGCGGACCGTCCACGTAGGCCGCCAGGAGGTTCGGGTGGCCCGGGTACAGCTCCCAGAGGACCGCCAGCAGCGCCTTGTTGCTGAGCAGCATCTTCCAGGCGGGCTCGATCCACATCGTCGTGCCCGTACCGCCGCCGTTGTCCAGGGTGTCGAGGACGTGACCGGCGAACTCGTCGGTCGTGAGCCATTCCCAGGGGTAGAGCTTGAAGCAGGCGCGGATGAAACCGAGCCGGTTGTCGACGAAGCGGCCGGAGAGCGTGTCCCAGCCGATCTCCTCCATGGAGATCCAGTCGGTGGCGAGGCCCGCCTGTTCGGCCGTCTCCTTGAGGTAGGCGACCGTCATCAGGTCCTCGCCCAGTTCGTCGGCGGCGGAGTGGGCGAAGTGCAGGGGCGTGCCCGGGGGCAGCAGGCGGGCCTGGTCGCGCCAGGCGGCGACCAGGCGCTCGTGGAGGCTGTTCCACTGGTCGGCGCCCGGGAAGCGGTCC
The DNA here is from genome assembly GCF_022343545.1 of Streptomyces arenae. Lineage (NCBI taxonomy): Bacteria > Bacillati > Actinomycetota > Actinomycetes > Kitasatosporales > Streptomycetaceae > Streptomyces > Streptomyces arenae. Next base: position 51,300 of record NZ_JAKQYH010000070.1, on the reverse strand, counting down.
GTCATCCAGAACCACTGGGCCGAGGCCGCCTCCACCAGGGAGGTGGGCGTGTCGGCGTTGTACTCCAGGAGCTTCGCCGGGCCGGTGCCGTCGTAGCGGAGGTCGAAGCGGCCGTAGAGGGAGGGGAGTTCGGCACGGCGGTGCCAGGACTCGGTAACGGCGGCGACCACCCGGGGATCGGTGATGCCGAGGTCAGCGAAACGGTTCTTCGCGACCATGTGGTCCGCCGCCGCCAGACACATGGCGTGCAGTTCCCCGACCGTCTCCTCCAGCGCCTCCACCTCGGCGAGGGTGAAGGCGTAGTAGGCGCTCTCGTCCCAGTACGGGCGCAGCGCGCCGTCGGCATGGCGGGTGAGGGGGTAGATCACACCCTGTTCCTCGACGGTCCGCTGCCAGCCGGGGCGGGGGTCGGTGGTACGGCGCTCCATGGTCCGGTCAGCCGCCGGAGCTGCCGTGGCCGCCGCCGAAGCCGCCGCGGTGGACGCTGTGACCGCCGCTCGACGAGCCGCCGCCCCCGCCGGACTTGGTGAACGAGCCGCCCTTGACCCAGCCGCTCCGCTTCTTGCCGCCGTAGTAGTAGCCGGCGTCGACGGTGGACTTGGTGGACGTGCAGTTCTTGTCGGAGACGACCTGGTAGCCCTTGCCGGCGCGGTAGCTGTCGCGGTCGACGCAGCGCTTGTCGGGGTCGGAGGAGCAGGCGGTCAGGGCGGCGGCCAGCAGGCCCATACCGCCGAGGACGACCGTTCCCGAGCGTAGTTGACGGCGTACGTCTGCCATGTCCGTGTTCCCCCCGTGCTGCCCGTGTGATGTCGGGCGTCAGTTTAGAGGAGCGGTTTCAGCCATCCCATTGTTGTCATGTACGGGTAAGAAATTCCTGTGAAGCCCCCGGAGATCCTGTCGGCGCGCCGGGTCGTCCGGGTACCGTCCAGCCTGCCCCCGGGTGAACGATCAACTTCGACTCTACGCGCGCAGACCGACGCACTACCCCCACACCCGCACCGCCATCCCTCTCTCCCATCCCCCACCGACGGAGGAATGACAGATGCCCGGCTTCGCCACCTCGCGCCGCGAACTCACCACGGCCGCCGCCGTGTTCGGCCTGCTCGCGGCCGGTGCCGCCGTTCAGGCCACCAGTGCCGCGACCCCCGCCCACGCGGCCAGCACCTACCGCGTCCTGTTCGACGACGGCCACGCCGAGGAGGCCGGCAACGCGGACTGGATCATCTCCACCGGCAAGCCCGACCCGCTCTCCGAGGACTCCTCCCCGTCCTCCGAGACCGACTGGACCGGCGCGCTCTCCTCGTGGGGCGTGGCCCTCCAGAAGACCGGGGACTACAGCCTGAAGACCGCCACCAGCGCGCTGACGTACGGCGGTTCCTCGACCACCGACCTGTCGAAGTTCGACGCGCTGGTGCTTCCCGAGCCCAACACGAAGTTCACCACCGCCGAGAAGAACGCGATCATGAACTTCGTGAAGGCCGGCGGCGGGCTGTTCATGATCTCCGACCACACCGGGGCCGACCGCAACAACGACGGCTACGACGCGGTCGAGATCCTCAACGACCTGATGACGAACAACAGCGTCGACTCGACCGACCCGTTCGGCTTCTCCATCGACTCCCTCGACATCAGCTCGGGCTACCCGAAGGCCGTCAGCGACAGCAGCGATCCTGTGCTGCACGGCGGCTTCGGCACCGTCACCAAGAGCCTGATCGCCGACGGCACCACCGCCACCCTCAAGCCCGCCGACAACTCGAACGTCAAGGGGCTCGTGTACCGCAGCGGTTACTCGGGCAACACCGGCGCGTTCTTCCTCACCAGCACCTTCGGCAGCGGCCGGGTCGCCTTCTGGGGCGACAGCTCCCCCATCGACGACGGCACCGGCCAGTCCGGCAACAAGCTCTACGACGGCTGGAACGACACCGGCGCCACCAACGCGGCCCTCGCCCTCAACGCCACCGCCTGGCTGGCCGGCGCGAGCTGACCCGCGGCGGGACGGAAGGAGGCGGGTCCGGGACTCCCGGGCCCGCTTCTTACCTTTCCTCCCGGCCACCGCCTGCCCGTCTCCCCTACAGTCCCTCTGTGCTCTTCGGAATGGTGTGCGCCCTCGCGGCCGCGGTCTGCTTCGGTACGGCGACAGTCCTTCAGGCGATGGCCGCGCGGGCGGCCGGTGACGGGACCGGCGGGGAGGCGGCGCTGCTGCTGCGGGCGGTCCGGCAGTGGCGGTACGTCGTCGGGCTCGGGCTGGACGGACTGGGGTTCGTGTTCCAGATCCTGGCGCTGCGCTCGCTGCCCATCTACGCGGTGAGCGCGGCCCTTGCCTCCTCGCTGGCGGTGACGGCGGTGGTCGCGGCGCGGCTGCTGCGGGTGCGGCTCAGCGGGGTGGAGTGGGCGGCCGTGGGGGTGGTGTGCGCCGGCCTGGCGATGCTGGGGCTGGCCTCCGGACCCGAGGGGGACCGGGCCGGGTCCACGACGCTGAAGTGGGTGATGCTGGGGACCGCCGTGGCGGTGCTGCTGCTCGGCCTGGCCGGCGGGCGGCTGTCGGGCCGGGGACGGGCCCTGGTCCTCGGCCTCGGCGCCGGGTTCGGGTTCGGGGTGGTGGAGGTGTCGGTACGGCTGATCGACACGCTCCGGCTGCCCGATCTGCTCACCAACCCGGCGACGTACGCCCTGCTGGTCGGCGGCGGCGCCGCCTTCATGCTGCTGACCTCGGCGCTCCAGCGCGGCTCGGTGACCACGGCGACGGCCGGCGTGGTCATCGGCGAGACGATCGGCCCGGCGGCGGTGGGGGTGGTGTGGCTCGGGGACCGCACCAGGGAGGGCCTGGCCTGGCTGGCGGTGCTCGGGTTCGCGGTGGCCGTGGCGGGCGCTTTGGCGCTGGGCCGGTTCGGGGAGGCACCGGACACGGCGGACGCCGGGCCCGGCGCGTCCGAGCCGGTCGGCCCCTCGCGTCCGTGATCCCGGTCAGCCCATCGCGTCCGTGATCCCGTCCCACAGGCGGGACCTGGCCTCCAGGGCGACGAGAACGGTCTCGACGGCCTCCGCCCAGCGCTGTTCGTCGGTACCGCACAGGTCGGCGACCATCTGGAGGGCCATGGGGGTGTGCTCCTCGCCGTCGACCTCGATGTGGCGGGCGAGGTAGTCCCTGAAGAGCGGGAAGCGGTCGGTGCCCTCCTCCCTGACGACCTGGTCGAACATGTCCGGGATCAGGTCCTCCCGGGAGAAGGCGAACACGGCGGCCCGGCAGTGCAGCGGGCGGTCGGCGATGATCCCGAAGGTGGTGCGGACGAACTCCGCGGCGGGCGCGGGGACCTCAGCCACCCGCAGGGCGGCGGAGACGTCGTGGCCCTCGGCGACGAGCGCGACGAAGGTGTCGATCGGGACGGTGTCGGCGGAGGCCTCGGCCATGGCCGCGCGGTACAGCTCGTAGTGACTGGTGAAGCCGCCGTCGCGGGCGTCGCTCTCCTCCACGAGCACGATGTCGTTGACGAGCCGGCGGGCCACCGCCGAGCCGCGGGGCACCCAGGGCACGTCGACGCAGGTCAGCTCCCGCTGGAGCGACTTGAGCAGGGACATGAAGTCCCAGACGGCGAAGACGTGGTGGGTCATGAACGTCGCCAGCCGGTCCCGGTCGGATATCCGCCGGTAAAGCGGGTGCGCGGTCACCTCTTTACGTGCGGATTCGATCACCGCGCGCGCCTGATCGATTGCCTCGCGGCTTTCCCGGGTGAGCTCCCAGACATACCTCGACATGGCGTCTCTCCTTCGTTCCGGACGGCGATCGTGCAACTCCAGGGACCGCCGGGCAAGCACTTTCCGGAATTCCGTGAAAGTTACCCGGAGTAGCGGTACACGGAAGGCACGAACTCCATAGAAAGCGCTATAAAAAGTTACGTTCCGGACGCGAAAAAATCTCACCGAACCTGTGAACGCGCGTTGTGTCGATTCCGTAAAGGACACCGTGACCAGTAATCCCGTCACCGTCACCGTGGCCTATCACGTGATGCCGGGTCGTGAAGGCGACTTCCACTCGTGGGGGTGGGCCATGCTGGGCGCGAGCGCCCGACAGCCGGGGTTCCTCGGCGGCGGCGTCCTAGTCGACCAGGAGGCGGAATGGCATGTCGTGTATCGCTTCGCCACCGAGGACTCGGCGCTGGCCTGGGAGAACTCCCTGGACCGCGGGCACTGGGAGACCCGTACGGACGGTATCGCCCGCCTCACCGGGCGCCGTAGCGTACGGGGGTCGAAGGAGTGGTTCGACGCGCTGAACGGGCCGCCGCCCGCCCCGCCGCCGCCCGTTCCGCCGGCCAAATGGAAACTGTGGTTCATCAACATGAGCGCGGTGTTCCCACCGGTCCTGCTCTTCAATATCGTCGTGCTGCCCTATCTCAGCGGCGTCAATCCGCTCATTCGCACACTGGTGCTCTGCCTCTGTGTGACCGCGCTTGTCACCTGGATTCTCATGCCGCGGCTTCAGCGTTTCTTCAAGAAATGGCTGTATCCGCCGCTCCAGGCGCTGCGCGGGCGACACAAACGACGGGCCGCATAGGCCCGGGAACGATCCGAGGGAGGTGGGCGGGTGAAGACCCTGCTCATCGACAATTACGATTCGTACACCTACAACCTGTTCCAGTTGATCTCCGAGGTCAATGGCGAGGAACCGGTGGTGGTCCGCAACGACGACGGGGACGGCGCACTCCCCCGGCTCGCGGAGTTCGACAACGTGGTGGTGTCCCCGGGGCCCGGGCATCCGGGAAACGGCCGTGACTTCGGCGTCAGTGCCCGGGTGATCGCCGAGGCCACCGTGCCCGTGCTCGGGGTGTGCCTGGGCCACCAGGGCATCGCGCTCGGCGAGCGGGCCCGGGTGGCTCCCGCCCCGCAGCCGCGGCACGGACATCTGAGCAGAGTGCGGCACGACGGGCGGGACCTGTTCGAGGGGCTGACCCAGGACTTCACGGCCGTGCGCTACCACTCCCTCGCGGTGCACGAGCCGCTGCCCGCCGCCCTGGAGGCCACCGCCTGGGCCGAGGACGGCGTCCTGATGGGCCTGCGCCACCGTGAACGGCCGCTGTGGGGCGTGCAGTTCCACCCGGAGTCGGTGCTCACCGAATACGGCCACCGCATGCTGGTGAACTTCCGCAACCTCACCGCCCGCCGGGCCCGCAGGGCACGCACCAAGAACACCGCCGTCCCTCCGACCGAGGCGGCGATCCCCCGGCCGAGGTCGGCGTCCGGCGCGCAGAGCACGAGGGGCGCGGTCGGTGCGCAGAGCACCGCGGGCGCGGCCGGTCCGGCGGGCGTCACGGGTGGTGCCGACGAGGCCGGGTTCCCGGCCGCGCTCCCCCGTGCGAGGCACACGGCCCGGACAGCCGCGCCCCGTCCCGGCGCGGCCCTCCCCCGGCCCCGGCAGGGCGACGTGCCCGCGTACCGGCTGCACACCCGCCGGCTCGCCGGCGCCGTGGACACGGAGGCCGCCTACGGCCGCCTCTTCGCCGCCTCGGCCCGCTCCTTCTGGCTGGACAGCTCGCTCGTCGAGCAGAGCCGCTCGCGGTTCTCGTTCCTCGGTGACGACAGCGGTCCGCTCGCCGAGTTCGTGCGGTACGACGTGACGGCCGGGCGGTGCGAGGTGATACGGGCCGGACGGCCGCCGCGCAAGGTGTCGGCGAGCGTCTTCGACTACCTGAAGCGGCAGCTGACCAGCCGCCGGGTGGACGCCGACGGGCTGCCGTTCGACTTCACCGGCGGCTACGTCGGTTACTTCGGCTACGAGACCAAGGCCGACTGCGGCTCCCCCAACCGGCACCGCGCCGAGACCCCGGACGCCTGCTGGCTGTTCGCGGACCGGCTGCTCGCCGTGGACCACGAGGAGGACGTCACCTACGCGGTCTGCCTGGCCGAGGACACCCCGCAGGCCGCGGCAGAGGCCGAGGAGTGGCTGACGGACACGTTGGCCCAGCTCAGTTTCCTGGCACCGGGCGACCGCCGGCCGGCCCCGCCCGCCGCCGGCGCACCCGATCCGGAGGCCGCCGAGCCCTGGCTGGTGCGCGACCGCGCCACCTACCTCGCGGACATCGAGGCCTGCCAACGGGAACTGCGGGCCGGCACCAGCTACGAGGTCTGTCTCACCAACGCGGCCCGGCTGCCCGCGCCGTCGGACCCGTACGCCTTCTACCGGGAGCTGCGCCGCGTCAACCCGGCGCCGTACGCGGCTCTCCTGCGGTTCGGCGACCTGGACGTGGCCGGCTCCTCACCGGAGCGGTTCCTGCGGATCACCCGGGACGGGGTGGCGGAGGCCAAACCCATCAAGGGGACCGCGCCGCGCGGTGCGACCCCGTTCGAGGACGGCCGGCTGCGGGACGCGCTGGCGGCGGACGCCAAGACCCGCGCCGAGAACCTGATGATCGTCGACCTGCTCCGCAACGACCTGGGCCGGGTCTGCCGTACCGGAACCGTCCGGGTGCCCCGGCTGATGGCCACCGAGTCGTACGCGACCGTGCACCAGCTGGTGTCGACGGTGACCGGCCGGCTGCGGGCCGGGACGGACGCCGTGGACTGTGTACGGGCCTGCTTCCCGGGCGGGTCGATGACCGGGGCGCCGAAGCTGCGCACCCTGGAGATCATCGACTCGCTGGAGACCGAGGCCCGGGGCGTGTACTCGGGGGCGCTCGGCTACCTCGGGTGCAGCGGCGGCGCGGACCTCGGCATCGTCATCCGTACGGCGGTGATGACGGGCGGCCGGATGCAGCTGGGCGCGGGCGGCGCGATCGTCCTGGACTCCGACCCGGCCGCCGAGTACGACGAGATGCTGCTGAAGACGGCGGCGCAGATGCGGGCGCTGCGGGCGCACAGCGCGTCCGCGGCGGACGCCGTGCAGGAGGCCGCCCGGTGACCCGGGCCCCCGCCGTCACGGCGACCGCCAACCTCGCCGCCCGGCTCACCGACCGCGCCGAGCGGTACGGCTGGAACGGCCGGCCCGCCTTCCACCAGGGTCATCGCGTCTTCACCCACGGCGAGGTGCACGAGCTGGGAGCGCGGACCGCGACCGTCCTCGCGGAACACGGCGCCGGCCCCGGCGACCGGGTGGTCCTCGCGCTGCCCGACTCGATGGCCTGGGTGGTGGCCTTCCTGGCCCTTGCCCGGCTCGGCGCGGTGGCCGTCCCGGTCAACCCCGAACTCCCGGCTGCCGACCACGCGTTCATGGCCGCCGACACGGAGGCGGTGCTGTGCCTGACCGGCCCGGGCCTGGACGACCGTTTCGCGAGACGGGTCCGGCTCGGCGCCGACCAGCTGCTCGCGCTCGCCCCCGCCGCCGTACCGGCCCCGGCCCACCCGGTCGACGCGGACACCCCGCTGTACGTCCAGTACACGTCCGGGACGACGGGCAGGCCCAAGGGGGTCGTCCACACCCACGCCGACCCGCCCGCGTATCACGACCTGATCGGGCGGCGGCTGCTCGGCGTCACCGAGGACGACGTGACGCTGTCGGTGTCCAGGCTGTACTTCGCGTACGGCTTCGGGAACGCCTTCGTCTTCCCGCTCTTCTCCGGCTCCAGTGCCGTCCTGACGGACCGGCGGCCGGGCCCGGCCGCCGTGGACGAGCTGATCGCGCGGCACCGGGTGACCCTGGTGTACTCGGTGCCGTCGGCGTACGCGGCGCTGGTCGCCGACCGGGGCAGCGGTCACCAGGCCTGCTTCGCCTCGGTTCGGGCCGCCGTGTCGGCCGGCGAGGGGTTGCCGGCCGGACTCGGCGAGCAGGTCTCGGAGCTGCTCGGTGCGCCGCTGCTCGAACAGATCGGCTCCACCGAGGCCGGGCACGCCTTCTGCGCCAACAGCCTGGCCCACAACCATCCCGGGACCGTGGGCCGTCCGGTGCCCGGCTTCGAGGTGGAGTTGCGCGACCGCGACGGCCGTCCGGTGCCGGACGGCCACGAGGGAGAACTGTGGCTGCGCGGGCCGACGGTGACGCCCGGCTACCTGAACCGGCCGGAGGACACCGCCCGCACCCTGGTGGGCGGCTGGCTGGCCACCCACGACCGGGCGGTCCGCGAACCCGACGGCGCCTACCGGCACCTGGGCCGCACCGACGACATGGAGATGGTCGGCGGGATCACCGTCTCCCCGCTGGAGGTGGAGGCTGTGCTGCGCACCCATCCCGGGGTGCGCGAGGTCGCGGTGGCGGCGGTACCCGACGGGTCCGGCGCCGGACGGCTGCGCGCCTTCGTCGTACCCGCCGTGACGCCGGCGCCGGACGGGCTCCCGGAGGAGCTGCTGGCGCTGGCCCGGCAGCGGCTGGCCGCGTTCAAGGTCCCGCGCAGCGTCAGCCTGCTGCCCTCCCTGCCCCGCACGTCGTCCGGGAAGCTCCGCCGCCATCTGGTCCGCCGGGGCGCGTGGTGACCATGACTGAAAGGACCGTCTCCATGCAGGAGTCCCTGATCGGCGAGCGCGGCTTCTACCTCGGCCCGCTGTTCCGGCGGGCGGCCGACCGGCACGGCGGGGTGTCCGTCACCCTGGACCGGCCCCTGGACACCCACCCGGACCTCGGCGTCCGCCTCAGTTACGCGGAACTGGCCGACGCCGCCGAGGAGTTGTCGGGGCGCCTGTGGGCCGCCGGGGTCCGGCCCGCGGAACAGGTGGTCGTCCACAAGACGGACAACGTCGACATCGTGCTGCTGACCTGCGCGGTGTCCCGGATCGGCGCGGTGCCCGTGCTGCTCTCGCCCACTCTGGCCGGTGAGGTGGTCGGCAAGCTGCTCGCCAGGCTCCGGCGGCCGTGGCTGGTCACGGACGCGGCGAAGCTCGCCGGCCTGGAGGTCGGGGGTCTGGTCCGGCAGACCCTCACCGTGGACAGCGTGCCCGGTGTGGTGTCCCTGCCGGAGCACGCGGGTGCCGAGGTGCCGGCGCCGGTACGGCTGCACCCGCGCGAACCCGCCCTGATCACGCACAGCTCCGGCACCACCGGCGTCCCGAAACTCGCCGTGCACTGCCCGCAGACGATGTGGAACCGCCTGGTGCCGCAGCAGGCGCTGGGCTGGCCCACCCGCGGTGAGGTGGCGGCACTGCACATGTCGTTCGTGCACTCGCGCTTCTACCATCTGCTCGGCGTCCTGCTGCACTTCGGCAGCCCGCTGCTGCTGATCACCGACCCGGACCCGGCGACGGTCGGCCCGCTGCTGGCCCGGCACCGCCCCGGCATCGTCGAGACCCACCCCAACACCTTCGTACTGTGGGAGGAGCTGGCGGACGCGCCGGGCGCCCCGCTGTCCCGGGTCAGGTCGTACGGCTCGACGTTCGACGCGATCCACCCGCGCACGGTACGGCGGCTGCTCGACGCCTCCAGGCGCCGGTCGCCGTGGCTGATCCAGCTGTACGGCCAGAGCGAGACCGGTCCTGTCGCGTTCCAGTGGTTCACCCGCAGGAGCGCGTCCCGGGCGGACGGGCGGCGGGTCGGGATCGGGATACCGGGCTTCACCCGGGTCCGGGTCACCGCCCCCGACGGACGGCCCGCGGCCCCCGGCACGCCCGGCCGGATCGAGGCCCGTACCCGGGGCCGGATCCTCACCTACCTCGGCGCCCGCGAGCAGTACGAGCGCCAACTCGACGGCGCGTGGTGGCAGATGGGCGACATGGGGTATCGCGACCGGCTGGGCGCGCTGTACCTGATCGACCGGGAGATCGACCGGATCGACTCCGTGCACAGCAACCTGGAGGTCGAGGACATCCTGATGGACCGGTTGGAGGAGCTGCGTGAGGTGGTCATCGTGCCGGGCGCGGACCGGGAGCCGGTCCCGGTGGTGTGCGTACGCGGGGAACGGCCGCTGGACCCGGAGCGCTGGCGGGCGGCCACCGCCGGCCTGCCCGCGATGGCCGAGCCCAGGCAGTGGCGGTTCGAGGAGCTGCCGATGACGGCGACCTGGAAGGTGAAGCGGGTGGAGATCACCCGGATGCTGGCGGCGGGTGTGCGCGCGTGACGCCGGTCGTGGTGGTCGGCGCCGGGCCCGTGGGCCTGTCGGCGGCGCTCGCGCTGCGTGCGCGTGACCTGCCGGTGCTGCTCCTGGAGGCGGACCCGGAGGGCCGTGAACGGCCGGGCAGCCGGGCGCTGTTCGTGCACCGCGAGACCCTGGCGCTGCTGGACGCGATGCGGCCGGGACTGGCCGGGGAGATCACCTCCTACGGCCGGACCTGGCACACGAGGCGGACCCTGTACCGGGGGCGGGAGGTGTACTCCCGCACCTTCCCGCCCCCTTCCGGCCGGCCGCCCTTCACCAGCCTGCGCCAGGTGGACACCGAGCGGTTCCTGCGGGCCGCCTGCGAGCGGGCGGGCGTGGAGTTCGGGTGGGACGCGCGGGTGATCGGCGTCCGTTCCACCGCCTCGGGTGTCTCGCTGAGCTGCGCGGACGGGCGGGAGGTGACGTGCGGCCACGTCATCGCGGCGGACGGCGCCCGGTCCGCCGTCCGGGCCGGGCTCGGCATCCCCATGGAGGGCACCCACGGCGAGGGCTTCCACGTGGTCGTCGACGTGGCCGACAGACCGGGCGCGGAACTGCCGCTGGAGCGGGTCTTCCACTACGAGCATCCGGGCGCCGGCGGTCGCAGCGTGATGCGGGTGCCGTTCACCGGGGGCTTCCAGGTGGACCTCCAGTGCCACGCCGGGGACCGGGCGGAGGACTTCGGCACCGAGGAGGCCGTCCGCCGCTGGCTGCCCGGGGTGGTGGGCGAAGGATACGAAGACCACACGGACCGGATCCTGTGGGTGTCGACGTACCGCTTCCTGCGCAAGGTGGCGGCCTCCTTCACCGATCCGCACGAGCGGGTCCTGCTGGCCGGGGAGGCAGCGCACCTGTTCCCGCCGTTCGGGGCGCGCGGCATGAACAGCGGGATAGCCGACGCGGCGGCGGCAGCGGAGGCGGTGGCGACCGGCGCGGTGGCCGGCTTCGCGGCGGCGCGGCGGGCCGCGGCCCTGTTCAACAGCGAGGCGGCCGGGATCGCCCTGGACCATCTGCGGCCCCGGCGGCGGATCGTACGGCTGCGGCAGCGCGCGGCGGCGGCCCTGGCGCCCGTCCTGCCGTCCTGCGGATCCTGGCTGGAGCACGCGCCGTACGGGCCGCGGACCGGGGTTCCGGTGCCGGCCGGCGGAAAGTACTGAGGAGGAGCGTGGGCGGTCGGGTGATGTCCGGTGAGGGGCTGCTGACGTGGTCGGCGGCCGACGGTCCCCGGCCGGCCGGGGACGCGGGGCCGGGCGGGCGGCTGCTCGTCGCCGACTCCTGGCTGGTCCGGGACGGCCGGGTACGTGCCCTCGACCGGCACCGGGAGCGATTCCTGCGGTCCTGCGGCGAGTGCGGCGGGCCGCCGGTGTCCCGGCTGCTGGAGTTCTGGCAGGCGATGACGGCCGCCCTGCCGCGCACCGGCGAGTGGTTCCCCCGGGTCGAACTCGTGCCGGGTTCGCTCGACTTGCGGCTGCGGCTGCGGCACGCACCGCCGCTCGGGTCCGAGGTCCGGGTGTGGGCGGCCGGCCAGTCGGATCCGCGGACCGTCCCGCGCCGCAAGGGGCCGGACCTGGACACCCTGGCCCGGGTGCGCGGCCGGGCCACCGGCGCGGGCGCGCAGGAGGCGGTGCTGGTGACGCCCACGGGGGTGGTGCTGGAGGCGGCCACCGCGAGCGTGCTGTGGTGGGAGGACGGCACCCTGTGCCTGCCGTCTCCGCAGCTGCCCGTGCTGCCCGGGGTGACCGTCGCGCTCCTTCAGGAACGGGCGCTGCGCACCGGGGTTCCGGTCGCCCACCGGGACCGGACCCTGCCCGAGCTGGACGGCCGGGAGGTGTGGCTGGTCAACGCGCTGCACGGGATCAGGCCGGTCGCGGGATGGATCGGCGAACCCCTGCGGGCGGGGCCGGCGGTCCGCGCCGGGGAATGGCGGGCGTGGCTGGACGCCGCCATGGAGCCGCTGCCGGGGAACTGAACAAACCGTACGGACACGTCGAACATGCCGGGCCGAATATGTTCTGGTTCGACCCGGCACTTTCCGGTGCCTGAATTGATTTCGGCGTCGCCGGAATTACTTCTGCTGGGGCTGATAGGCGCCCGGCGCCATGCGGGTGGCGATGGCGATCCGGTTGTAGGCGTTGATGACGGTGGCCGCCCAGATGAGGGCCGCTACCTGGTTCTCGTCGAACACGGCGGCGGCCTGCGCGTAGACCGCGTCCGGGACACGGCCGTCGGCGACGACGGTCACCGCCTCGGCCAACTCCAGTGCGGCACGCTCCCGTTCGGTGAAGAACGGGGTCTCCCGCCAGGCGTTCAGCGCGTAGATGCGCTGCTCGGTCTCACCCTGGGCGCGGGCGTCCTTGGTGTGCATGTCGAGGCAGAACGCGCAGCCGTTCAGCTGGGAGGCGCGAATTCTGACCAGTTCCAGGAGTTCCGGTTCGACCTTGGCGTCCTGGGCCGCGGCGACCGCGGCGGCATGCAGGGACCCCATCGCCGAGGAGACGTCCGGGGTGATTTTCTTGAGGGCCACACGGGAAATCTGATCACCATTGCTCATGGGTGAGACTCTAGCTTTCAGAATTCAATCGCGTGGTCCGTTGTCCGGGAATTCAGGCGGCGCTGATCACAGCCGGGTCGGACAGCACCGCGCACAGGACGTCCAGCGCCCCGGACCAGGCGTGGTCGGCGGGCGTGCCGTAGCCGAGGACGAGGGCGTCCGGTGCCTCGACGGCGGCCGTGGGGTGCCGGTGGCGCGGGGTGAGGCCCTCGACGGCGAGGCCGCGGGCGGCGGCGGCCCGGATCACCCGGCCCACGCTGCCGGGCGGGAGTCGCAGCACCACGTGCAGGCCCGCCGCGATGCCCGTGACCCGGATCGCCGGGGCCCGTTCGGCGAGTGCGGCGACCAGGGCGTCCCGGCGCCGCCGGTAACGGGTGCGGGAGGCACGGACATGACGGTCGTAGCCGCCGGAGTCGATGAACTCGGCCAGGGTCAGCTGGTCCGGCGCGCCGCAGGTGTCCACGCCGCCCTTGGCCGCGGTCACCTCGCGGGCCACGGCCGGCGGCAGCACCATCCAGGCCAGCCGCAGCCCGGGGGCGAGGGACTTGCTGGCGGTGCCCAGGTAGACCACCTCGTCGGGGGCCAGGCCCTGGAGGGCGCCGACGGGCCGGCGGTCGTAGCGGAACTCGCCGTCGTAGTCGTCCTCCAGGACCAGGCCGCCGGTGCGCCGCGCCCAGTCCACGACGGCCGCCCGCCGGTCGTGGTGCAGCGGCAGGCCGAGCGGGAACTGGTGCGAGGGGGTCAGCAGCACCGCAGCCGGGCCCGGCCCCAACGCGCCGGTGTCCGTGCCCAGTTCGTCCATGGGCAGGGCGACCTGGCGCAGCCCGGCCGCGGTCAGCAGCTGCCAGTGCTCGTCGAGGCCGTACGACTCCACGGCGATCGTGTCGGCCCCGCGGGCCCGCAGGGCCTTGCCGAGCAGCGTCAGGCCGTGGGCGAACCCGGCGCAGATCACGATGTGTTCGGGGTCGGCGCGCACGCCCCGGGCACGGGCGAGGTAGGCGGCGAGCGCGGTGCGCAGTTCGACCCGGCCGCGCGGATCGCCGTAGCCGAACGCGTCGTTGGGGGCGGCGGTGAGGGCGCGGCGGGCGGCCTTGAGCCACTCGGTGCGCGGGAAGGCGGAGACGTCGGGGAAGCCGGCCCGCAGGTCGTAGGCGGGGCGGTGGGCGGTCGCGGCGGCCGTGGCCGCGGTGCGGGGGTCCGCGGGCAGGGCCGGTACGCCGGTCGCGACCCGGGTGCCGGAGCCCTGCCGGGCGGTGAGCCAGCCCTCGGCCACCAGGTCGGCGTAGGCGTCGGCGACGGTGTTGCGGGCGATGGCCAGGTCGGCGGCGAGGGAGCGGGACGAGGGCAGCCGGGTGCCGGGGAGCAGCCGGCCGCTGCGGACGGCCTCGCGCAGGGCGTCGGTCAGGCCGCGGCGCAGGCCCGGACCGGCCGGTTCCACGTGCAGGTCGATGCCCAGAGCCGTCCGAGCGGGCCGATTGGCCCATGTCTTCCCCATGGAAATGGACCATACCTCTGGGCTGCCTGGCTCCTAGGCTCAAGGCATGAGCACAGAAGAGACGATTCAGTACGCCCCCGAGCACACCCCGCGCCTCGCCTGGGCGGAGCACGCCCCCGAGGTCTACAAGGCGATGGTCCGGCTGGACGGAGCCGCCCGCAAGGGACTGGACGGCAAGCTGTTCGAGCTGGTGAAGATCCGCGCCTCGCAGCTCAACCACTGCGCGTACTGCCTCGACATGCACACCAAGGACGCGCTCGCGGCGGGCGAGAGCGTCGAGCGCATCATCCAGCTCAGCGCGTGGGAGGAGTCGAGGCACTTCTACACCGAGCAGGAGATCGCCGCGATCGAGCTGACCGAGGCCGTCACCGTGCTGACCGAAGGGTTCGTGCCGGACGAGGTCTACGAGCGGGCCGCCAAGCACTTCGACGAGGTGCAGCTGACCCAGCTGATCGCGTCGATCATCGTGATCAACTCCTGGAACCGGTTCGCCGTCACCACCCGTATGGTCCCGGGGCACTACACGCCGGGGCAGCACGGCTGAGCGAGGCGGACGACCGCGCGGGGACGGCGACGGCCCCGCGCCCGCCGTGCTCGGCGGACTCGGGGCCGTCAGCGCGATCAGGCGTAGGGCGCGTTGCTCGCCCCGGGGCGGAACCGGCGGTACAGCACCGCGCCGGCCGCCAGGGAGGCCAGGCTCACCATCGCCGGCGCCCAGGGGCTGGCCGCTCCGGTGTGGGCGAGCGTGTCGGTGGTCCGCTGCCGCACGACGGTGGTAGGCCGCGGGTGGGCCTTGGCCGGGTGGTGCGGCTGGGGGTGGACGCGGGGCGTCGACGGGGTGCTGGGGGCGGGCTCGTCGGACGGGCCGTTGGTGGACTCGTTGCCGAAGACCGGGTTGCCGACACCCACCACGTTGACACTGTTGCCGCTGAGGTTCACGGGCGCGTGGACCGGGACCTCGACGCCGTTGCCGGAGAGGATGCCCGGCGAGTCATGGGTGCTGCTGTCGGCCGTGGCCTGCCCCGAGTTGCGGGAGCCCGCCGAGGCCGCCTTGCCCGGCGCCTTGTGACTGCTGTTGGTGCACTTGTTGCCCATCGCGGGGTTGAGCAGCCCGATGACGTCCACGGTGTTCCCGCAGACGTTCACCGGGATGTCCACCGGCACCTGAATGGTGTTGCCGGACCCCAGGCCGGGCGAGCCGCTCGCGGTACCGTCCGCGGCGGAGTCGGCGTGTGCCGTCCCCGCGACTGCCATCGCGCCGGAGGCGACGGCCATGGCGATCACACTGTTTCGGGTAGCCCGTTTCATGGGGTCCCTGCCCTTCCAGACGCGTCGCGGGCACTCACCCGGACTCGGTGTAACGCTGAGGAGATCTACTGAGGAGATCTGCTGAGGGGTTTCGCTGAGCTGTTCTGCTGAGGGGTTTTGCTGAGGGGTTTGCTGAGCTGTTCTGCTGGGGGTTTTGCTGAGAGGCGTGTTCCGGCCGGCCGGGTCAGAACGCCTGGTTGTTGCAGCCCATGTCGGAGCCGAGGTGGCTCTGCTGGGCGCCCGGGTTGCCTTCGCCGTTCAGCAGGTTGCCGGCCAGCCCGGTGAGGACGCCGACACCGCCGAGCACCTCGATGTTCATGTCGTGCGAGCGACACTCGGTGCCCTGGGTGACGTCGATGTCGTGGCCCGGCTCACCGTGTGCGAAGGCGGTGCCGCCGCCGAACGAGCAGACGCTGCCGAGGACGGCGGCGCCCACCAGGGCTGCCTTGTGGAACGTGCGCATGGGTTCTCCGTGGGTCGAGCGGACCGGGATCCGCGACGGATCGAATGGTGGTGCGGACGGTGACGGGGCCTCAGCCGAGGCGCGGGAGCCCCAGCTGCCCGACGGGAGGCGCCGCGACCTGGCCGAGGCCGACCGGCGCGAGACCGGGCACGGCCGGCGCCCCGAGGATGGGGTTGACGAGCGGGTTCACCTGCGGGTTCACCTGGGGGTTGACCTGCGGGGTGACGCGCGTCGGACCCTCCGGGGCGTAGCCCTGGGGAACGGCCAGCTGCGGCGCGACCTGCGGCATGACCTGAGGCATGACCTGGGGTACGACCTGCGGCGGGGCGGACTGCGGCGGCGCGTACTGCGGGGCCGGAGCGTACTGCGGCTGCGGGGCGTACTGCGGCTGCGGCGGGTAGGCGGGGGCGGCCTGCGGCGGCGCGGCCTGCGGCTGCTGGTACACGGGAGCCGTGGAGGCCTGGGCCGAGCCCTGCGACGAGGCCGAGGCGGCGGCGTAGCCGGTGCTCTGCTGGGGGTACTGCGGTGGCGGGGCCTGCTGGTACTGCGGCGGAGCGTACTGCGGGGGCGGCGCCTGCTGCTGGTACTGCGGCGGGGCGGCCTGCTGCTGCGGGTAGGCGGGGACGGTTGCCTGGGCCGAGCCCGTCGTCTGGCCGGCGGCGTAAGGGGCCTGCGGAGCCGGTGCCGGGGGTGGGGCCTGCGGATACGGCTGGTCCGGAGCCGGCACCGGAGCCGCACCGCCGTACCCGACGGGAGCGTCGGCATAGCTGACGCCGGCGCCGATGGCGGACAGACCGCCGGCCGCCGCCAGAACGAGCGCGGCCTTGTGAAGCTTGCGCATGAAACCCTCGGCCCTTCGATACCTGGATGAGAAAGTCCATTGCGTTCAGTGCGGTCGCGCGTGCAGTCGGTGCGGTAATGACACTGCACTTTCAGCAGCGGTACGCCTGAGCAGCACGCGAACTTCGCATCGGAGCCGGCAGCGATTCGCCTCGTTCTCTCAGCTCCTCGGCCACCGCCTTCTCCCCACCGGAACGAGGATTGCCCGGCCGTGGTCACGGGCATTCGAGGACCCGTCACCCAATTGCCGTCACCGGTACGAGCTTTACCGCTCATATGCTATTTCGCCGAACGGGTGACACGACACCGCGCCCGTATCCGGTTCCGCGAGCCCGTCGTTCCCCACGGGGTGAGGGCGAAGGTCCATCCCAGCCGCCCCGGGCGGCGAAAAAGCGATAACCGCGCTGCCTCATCAGTCATTTCATCAGGTTCCATGCACAGATCAAATGAAGGGCCGAGGATTTCATGCGCAAGTTTCGGCAAGTCGCGCTCATCGTCGCAGCAGCCGGCGGACTGACCGCCGTCGGTGCCGGCCCCAGCTCCGCCGCCCCCGTCTCCTACGGGACCGGGCCGACCCCCCTCTCGCAGCCGGACGCCCAGGCCGCCGCGGCCACCTCCGCCCAGGCGACCGCGCAGACGTACGGCACGCCGGCCCCGCAGTCGGCGCCGCAGCGCGGCACCGAGGTCGCCCCGCAGCTCAACCCCCAGCTGAACCCGCAGATCAGCCCCCAGATCTCGCCCCAGGCCCCGCAGCAGGTCGCCCAGGGCGGCCCGGTGACCCAGAGCAACTTGTTCCGTCCGTACCAGGAGTGCAGCCCGCAGTCCCTGCTCGACGCGAACGTCCCGGTCGCCCTGCTCGCGGCCTCCCAGACCCGGGGCGTCGACTGCAACCAGGCCAACAGCCAGTCGAACGCCCTCGCCAGCGCGCAGCGCCAGGGCTGACGGCCCGAACTCGGCGCCGGGCTCGGGCATTTCGAGAGCCGCAGCCGACGGCCCGTGCACGGGTCATTCGACTTTTCGGGTGTTTCTGTCACACGCCGAAGAAAACAGCGCGTCGCTGCCGGATTTGGCGTATTACGTACTAATCTCCCGTAACTGTAAAAAGTCGATCTGGCACAGATCGCACCCCCCACTCCACGGAGATGACATGCGCAAGCTTCGCAACGCCGCCGTCCTGGTCGCCGCCCTCAGCAGCATCGGCCTGGTCAGCGGCACGGCCTACGCCGGCGGCGAGGGCCACGGGCACGGCGACAAGTTCAACATCAACCAGAGCTCGCACTGCAAGTCGCACGACCTGAACCTCGACGTCCTCGGCGAGGTCGGCGTGCTCAACGGCCTGCTGGGCAGCGCCCTGAACGGCGAGGGCAACCCGGGCGCCCAGGCCACCAACCTCGGTTCGACGATGGGCTGCAACAACAGCGCCTTCTGAGGCCTGTGACCACAGCCTTCCGAGGCCTCGTCCGGCGCCACGGCGCCGGACGGCACATGGTCCCGGCGCCGGGCCGAACGCCCCGCGCCGGGACCATTCGTGTGTGTCGGGGGTCGCCAAGGTAGCGAAATACCACCGGTATTCGGCGCGTCGTCCGGATGTACCGGGTATTTCGTATCAGCCTTTATGACACAGATGGCGATTTCCCCCCGGATCGCATCCACCCCATTCCACATCGGAGATGACATGCACAAGCTCCGCACCGCCGCCGTTATCATCACCGCATTCGGGAGCCTCGGGTTCCTGGGCGCCGGCGCTGCCCACGCCGACCAGGGCTGGGGCAAGAAGGGCGGCGACGAGTTCAACATCCAGCAGAGCAGCAACTGCCGGTCGCACGACCTGAACCTGGACATCCTCGGCGAGGTCGGCATCCTCAACGGCCTGGGCGGCAACCTGCTGAACGGCGAGGGCAACTCGGGTGCGCAGCAGTCGTCCCTGGGCTCGTCCATGGGCTGCAGCAACTCGTTCGGTAAGTAACGCTGAACGACAATCCCCGGTTTCCCGGCCGTCGGCCGGGAAACCGGGGATTGTCGTTTCCGGGGGTGCTCAGAACTCGATGTGCGGCCGCTTGAAGCCCTTGGGCAGCTCGGCCTTGTTGGAGCAGTCCACGACCTCTCCGACGGTGGTGGATCCCGCACCCTCCGGCTGGTCCCCCGGGAACATCACCTGCGGACGGTCGGAGGTCGAGCAGTCCTGCGCCTGCTTGAGCACGTGCGTGCCGTTCTTGTCGAGACGGCTCTCGCTCTTGTGGACGCAGACGGTGCCGCCCTGTGCGGTGGTCCTGCAGTCGTCCGGGGATCCGTCCGCGTGGGCCTGCCCGGCGCCGACGCAGAGCGCGGCGAGGCTTCCGACGAGTCCCGAGACGGTGGCCATCCTGCGTGCAGTGAACATGAGATGTCTTTCTCTACGAAGGTGAATGCAACGCAGCCCGGACGCGGACCTCGACGGAGTCGGGGTGCGTCCGGGCTGCCTTCGCCATGGTTGTCACTCAGCGCACCGGAGGGCAGATCAGTGCCGTACCGGTGCGTGCTGCCGAGTTCGCGCGGGGTGCGTCTTTACTCGCCACCCTGGTTCTCGTCGTAACCACCCTGCTCGGGGCCGGGGTTGCCCTGCTCCTGCGGCTGCGCCTGCGGCTCGGCCTGCGGGGTGGTGTAGTAACCGCCACCGACGGCCAGGGCGTTGGCGGTCGAGTTGGCCACGGCGGTGATCTGCGGGGGCGCGTCCTCGCCACCGGCGGCGGAGCTGACCCCGGCACCGAGGAGGGAGAGCCCCGCAACCGTCGCCGCTACGAGTGCGACGCGCTGAAACTTACGCATGATTGACCCTTTCTCGTCCAGGCTGGAAGGCCCGGCTTGACTACTTAATGTGAGCATATACACACCCGCAGTAGTCATCCTGGGATCTGCACCCGGCGTGTGGCGCGTCGGCCCCGTCTGCCGTATAAGCGCTACTGGACGCCGACCGGAAGGATCCGGCTCATGACCCCGAACGGGCCGGTGGCCGGCTCCTCGGCACCCTTCTCCACCGGCGCCACCCCCACGGTCGCGGGGGAACAGGTCACTTCGGGGCCGAGCCGCTCCGTGCCCTGGCCTAGGACGGCGGGCAGCTGCACGGGCTGCACCGGCTTGCAGGTCTCCTGGTGCGGCGGCGTGCTGCCCTCCGGGACCTCACCCCTGATCCGCTGGGTGCAGGTGAGGTTGCCCATGAGGTCGTCGGTGCACGCCCCCGGACCCGCCGCGGCGTACGCCGAGGTGAGGCCGGCACAGGCCACGGCGAGGCCGCCGACGAGCGCCGAGACGGCCGCGATCTTCTTCCCGCTGAACATGTGATGCGCTTTCCTTCGTGAGGGCACCAGCCGAACTCAGCCGGCGAAAGCCTGGTTGTACTGGCCACAGGTGGTGTCGAGGGTGTCGGCGAGGCCGAGCACGGCGATCGGGACGTCGTTCTCGGACACCGTCTGCGGGCTGCACTCCTGGTACGGGCGGTACTGGTTGGACACCGCCGGCCCGCCGTCGTAGGAGTCGGCCACGGCGGGGGTGGCGCCGACGGCGGACAGTCCACCGGCCGCCGCCACTGCTGCGATCACGACCTGCTGAAGCTTGCGCATGGAACCCTCGGTCCTTTGCTCATACAGGGAATTGGTTGCCTAGCGTGACTCGGTGAACACTAGCAGTAGCGGGACAAGGGCTTCCACAACGGACATCCATCCCCAGGGTGACATAGCAGCACATAATCACCTTATGGATATGGTGAGTTGGGTCAGGAGAGCGCCAGCTCCGTGGCCCGCGGACGGTCCGGGGCGGGCACCGAGAGGATCAGGTCCCGCAGCCTCTCGACGTAGCGCCGCACGTTCTTGTAGGCGATGTCGGTGTCCGGGTGACGGCAGGCGAACCAGAGTCCTTCGTGCAGCCGGTTGACCCAGGCGCACACCTGGTCGCCGTACGACACCCGCAGCAGCCCGTACGCCTTCTGCTCGGCCCAGTCCGCCGCACCGGGGATGAGGCGGGCGTCGACGTACGAGATGATCGAGTACATGTCCGGCGAGGTCGGCCTGAAGTCGGCGCCCAGCAGCCGCAGTACGCGGGCCAGCGGGATCCGCGCCAGCGACCGGTTGGCCCGCAGTTCGGCACGGACCGTCTCGAGCGCGCCCTCCAGGTCACGCGCCGCGGGCACCTCGATGGGGGCGCCGCCGACGTACCAGCCCACCGAGTCCGACCACGCGGACTTCAGCCGGGTGTGGAAGGGCACGACGGTGCGGTAGACCGGCTGCCCGCCGAGTTCGTGGACGATCAGACTGGTCGCGGCCAGGATGCCCACCAGACTGCCGCCGTACGGACGGCAGTATGCCTCGAACGCGGCGGCCGCGTCCGCGTCGACGAGCGGCTCGCACACCAGCTTCTGGGTGGGCAGCACGCCGCCGGGCCGCAGACCGAGGTCGACGGGGAACTCCGGGAGCCGGCCGCCGCACCGGGCGATGAACTCCCGCCAGCGCGCGACGATCGCGTGGGTGTCGTCGATGCCGTCCGCGTTGGCCCGCTCCTGCTCGCAGAAGTCGACGTAACTCCCCACCGAGGGACCGGTGACGGGCCTGCCGGTGACGGCCCCCGCGTACAGGCCGCGGATCTCGTCCGGGAGCCGGTGGATGGAGTAGGCGTCGACGTTGGTGTGGTCGAACGCCATGTAGACGCTGGTGGAGTCCTCGCGTACGACCGCCGTGTAGATGAGGTTCGGCCAGCCGAGCGCGTCCGCCGCCGCGTCGAACCGATCCTGCAGGTAACGGGTCAGCGCCCCCGCGTCGGTGAAGTCGCCGACCACCTCGCGGTGCAGCGACACGTCGTCCTCGTCGAGCGTGAACCGGTGCATGTCGTCACCGGCCCACCGGAAACCGCTGCGCAGCGTCTCGTGACGGAGCGTCCAGTCGCACAACGCCCGCTCCAGCGCGTCGAGATCGACCCGGCCGGGCAGGTCGAACGCCGCACCGAGCCAGGTCGGTACGAACAGTCCGTCCTCCCGTACCGACCGGGCCGTCCTGATGTGCGACTCCTGGATGTACGCCGGCGGCCTCGGATCCGGTGGCAGCGCTGCCGCGGCCGCGATGGTCACCGGGCTGAACCTCCACTCGACGAGCCGTCCCGGCCGGATTTCGCAACGCTGGATGTCAGAAATTCGCACGGTGGCGTCTCCTTCGCAGAAGACACCAGCTTCATCAAGGTGACGCCGTACGCGCGCGATGGCCGGTGTGTCGCCGCCGTTTCAGCGGGACGTGTGACATCTCGAACGGACGAGCGCCCCGCCTCACTCGTACCTGTAGATCCCGCTCACGTCCTCCAGTTGGGCCGGTGTGACGTCCCAGGGGGGCATCCGCTCGTACCGGGCGACGACCCGGCCGTGCTGCGGGTCGCCGGTACCGGGCGGCTTGGCGGGCAGGTACCGGTGGCCGGGGTGCCGTCGCTGCCAGCGGGTCCACAGCAGGTCGACGAAGGAGTGGTGCAGCCAGAAGACGGGGTCGTTGACGGAGGCGGCGCTCACCATCACCCCGCCGACCCAGTGGTGGACCCGGTTGTGGTTCAGCCAGGAGACGCTGCCCACGCCCCGCCCCCAGCCCTCCAGCCGGTTGCGGAACCCGCGGCTGACCGCCGAGTTCCAGGGCCAGCTGTCGTAGACCGGGTCGGCCAGCGCGAATTCCAGGTCGCGCTCGGTCGGCAGCTGGATCGGCGCGCGGGCCCGGCCGAGGTCGCGGGTGAGGTAGTGCACGTCGGTCACGTTCTCGGTGATCTTCCAGTGGCCCGCCCGGTAGGCGAACGGACCGGTCATCACCTGCCGGTCCGAGCGCCGTCCGTTGCCGCCGAGCAGATCATCGGTCCACGGCGGGGAGTTCGGGGTCCGGTCCCGGGTCCAGTCCCAGTACGGCACGGTCACCGACGCGTCCACCCTGCGCAGCGCCTGCTCCAGTTCGAGGAGCAGCTTGCGGTGCCAGGGCAGGAAGGTCGGCGCCATGTGGGCGGTGCGCAACCGGTGTTCCCGGTCGGCGGAGTTGTGCGCGATGTGCACCCGCACGAACTCGTCGTACTCGCCGCGGCGTTTGACCTCCAGCAGAGCACCCACGAACCGGCGCCGCTCGGCTCGGGTCAGTCTGTTGACGTTCTTCCGGACGTGGACCACGTGTGCCTCCCTCGGGCATCGGCCGGAGGGGTAACCGCCGGACACACCTTCGGGTCACCGCGCTACGGCCGGACCGGTGACGCGGTGGCCACGCCCGGCGGTCAGGTCAGGACAACCACCGCTTCCACACGCCGGGGTGGGCGTCCACCCACTTCTTCGCGGCCTCCTCGGGGCTCAGCTTCTGCTCGGCGATCATCAGGGAGACCTGGTCCTGGTCCTCCGTCGTCCACCTGAACTTCTTCAGGAAGGCCGCCGCCCTGCCACCGCTCCGCGCGAAGTCCGCGTTGAGGTACTTCTGGAGCGGGGTGTGCGGATAGGCGCAGGCGACCTTGGCCGCGTCGGCGTCACAGCCCTCCTTGTAGGCGGGCAGTCTCACCTCGGTCATCGGCACCTTCTTGAACAGCCACTGCGGCGCGTACCAGTAGGTCAGGAAGGGCTTCTTCTCCTTGGCGAACTGCTTGATCTGGGTGATCTGGGCGGCCTCGGACCCGGCGAAGACGACCTGGTAGTCCAGCTTCAGGTTGCTCACCAGCGCCTTGTCGTTGGTGACGTACGACGGTGAGCCGTCCAGCAACTGCCCCTTGCCGCCGCTCTCCGCGGTGCGGAACAGCGAGGCGTACTTGTTCAGGTTCTTCCAGTCCGTGATGTCGGGATGCTGCTTGACGAGATAGGTCGGCACGAACCAGCCGATGTGCCCGGTGACCCCGAGGCCGCCAGCCCGCGCGATGGTCTTCTTGTCGTCGACGTACCGCTTCTCCTGGTCCGGGTGGCCCCAGTCCTCCAGGATCGCGTCGACGCGGCCCTGGCTGAGCGCGTCCCACGCCGGGACCTCGTCGACCTGCACGGTGTCCACCCGGTAGCCGAGCTCGTGCTCCAGCAGGTACTGGGCGACGGCGACGTTGGACTGCGCGCCGACCCAGGACTGCACGGACAGGGTCAGCGACTTCGCGCCCTGGGCGTTGGCGAACGGCGAGGCCTGTTTAGTCATGTCGGCGGCACCGCAGCCGGTCGTGAGGACCAGCACGCAGGAGGCGGCGATCACAGGGGTACGGCGCATGGTCACGCTCCCTTCCCGGTACGGCGTTCCGTGGGCTGGGTGACCCGGTCGAGCATCAGCCCCAGGCAGACGATGGCGGCGCCGGCCACCAGACCGGTCGCCAGGTCGCCCTGGGCGAGGCCGAAGGCGACGTCGTAACCGAGGGCGCCGCCGCCCACCAGTCCGCCGATGATGACGACGGCGAGGACCAGCACCACGCCCTGGTTCACGGCGAGCAGCAACGCGGGCCGGGCGAGCGGCAGCTGGACCTGCGTCAGCTGCTGGCGGCCGGTCGCGCCCAGCGACCGCGCGGACTCCAGGGCGGCCGGGTCCACCTGGCGCAGCCCCTGCGCGGTGATCCGTACGACGGCCGGCAGCGCGTAGACGACGGCGGCGGCGACGGCCGGGGCGCGGCCGACCCCGAACAGGGCGACCACCGGGATCAGGTACACGAACTGCGGCATCGTCTGGAAGACGTCCAGCACCGGACGCAGGGCGCGTTCCACGCGGTCGCTGCGGGCGGCGGCGACGCCGGTGGCGAAGCCGAGCACGAGGGTGACGGCGACGGCCGCCAGCACCTGCGAGAGGGTGTCGAGCGACGGCTCCCACACTCCCAGCACACCGATCGCGGCCATCGCGAGGACGGCGGTGAGCGCGGTGCGCCAGGTGCCGATCAGCCATGCCAGGGCGCCGACGATCAGCAGCACCGACCACCAGGGCAGCCACTGCAGCCCGTCGCGGAGCGGGTCCAGCACCCAGGTGGTGAAGTGCCCCGCCCAGTCGGCGGTGCCGCCGACGACCGGCACGCCCGAGTACAGATGGGCGGTCATCCAGTCCACGGCCCGGTTGACGGGCTGGGCGAAGTCCAGGGTCCAGGAGGCGGGCCAGTCCAGGCGTCCGAGGAGCCGGGCGGCGAGCGCGACGGCGACGGTCGCGCCGAGGGCGTAGGCCAGACCGGCGGCAGGCTTACGGCTGTCTCCGCGCTCTCCCGCCGCGGCGGTGATGCGGTCCAGTACGACCGCCAGCAGGACGATCGGGATGCCGGCCGCGAGCGCCGCGCCCACGTCGACCGAGGCGAGCGCCTGGTAGACCCGGTCACCGAGGCCGCCGGCGCCGATGACGGAGGCGATGACCGCCATCGACAGCGCCATCATGATCGTCTGGTTGAGGCCGAGCAGGAGTTCCTTGCGGGCCAGCGGGATCCGGGCGGTCAGCAGCCGCTGGCGGGGGGTGGCGCCCAGCGACTCCACGGCCTCCAGGACCTCGGGGTCGGCGCCGCGCAGGCCGAGGGCGGTGAGGCGGGCCATCGGCGGGGCGGCGTAGACGACGGTGGCGAGGACGGCCGCCGGGACGCCGATGCCGAAGACCAGGACGACGGGAAGGAGGTACGCGAAGGCCGGCAGCACCTGCATGGTGTCAAGGACGGGGCGCAGGGCGCGGTGCAGCCGGTCGGAGAGGCCGGCGCCGAGGCCGAGGACGAGGCCCACGGCGACGGACGCCAGCACGGCCACGACCATCAGCGCGAGGGTCTGCATCGTCGGCACCCACATGCCGAGGGCACCGCAGGCCAGGAACGCGACGGCCGTGCCGGCGGCGAGCCTGGCACCGGCGACGCGGTGCGCGACCGCGGCGGCGAGCACGGTGACGCCGGGCCAGCCGGCGGCGAGGAGGGTGAGGTAGACGGCGCGGACGGTGAGGACGACGGCGTTGCTGATGTAGCCGAAGAAGTAGAGGAAGAGGGGGTGGGTGTCACGGTTGTCGATGACCCAGTCGCTGGCGGAGGCCAGCGGCTTGGTGAGATCGACGGTGAGGCCGTGCGGCCAGGCGGCGGACGTCCAGCGGGCGGTGGCGAACGGCACGAGGACGGCGGCGACCACGGCCAGCACGAGCAGCTTGCGGACGGCCTGGCTGGCGGGCAGGGCCGGCCGCCGGAGGGCAGGGACACTGACCGTAGCCATCAGACACCCTCCGGACTGGTGCGAGGAGCAGGGGGTTGCACCTGCCCGCGCTCACGTGCCGCCGCCGCGCCCACCCGCGCCGCCCCACCGGCACGACTACCCGCAACTGAACCGCCATCGCCGGAGGCCGGGGCGGAGGCCGGGTGAGCGTCCGCGGAGGCGGAGGCCGGGCGGGCATCCGCCGGGGCGGGAGCCGGACGGTCATCCGCCGGGGCGGGAGCCGGGCGGGCATCCGCCGGGGCGGGAGCCGGACGGTCATCCGCGGAGGCGGGAGCCGGGCGGACATCCGCCGGGGCGGGAGCCGGACGGGCATCCGCGGAGGCGGGAGCCGGGCGGACATCCGCCGGGGCGGGAGCCGGGTGGGCATCCGCGGGGGCGGAGGCTGGGGTGGTGTCCGTCGGAGCGGGGGTTGGGGTGGCTGGGGGTGGGGGGCTTGTCGGTGGGCGGTGCGGGTTCTCGCTCAGGGGCGCGGGGAACTGCGCGACCGGCCCCCGCTCGGCCGCGGCCGAAGCACTGCCCGCATCGTTCTTCGCCACGACCCCGAGCAACGCGTCGGCGTCCACGATCCCGACGCACCGTTCGCCTTCCACGACCCGCGCCGCGGTCCCCGCCCCCGCGACCACGTCGATGGCCTCGGCGACCGTCGCGCCGGGGCTGACCACCGGCCCCTCCTCGGTCTCCCCCGCCCCCGCGGCCCGCATCGCACGCCGCACCGTCATCACCTGCTCGCGCGGCACGTCCCGGACGAACTCGCGGACGTAGTCGTCGGCCGGGGAGCCGACGATCTCCTCCGGAGTGCCCAGCTGGACCACCCGCCCGTCGCGCATCAGGGCGATGCGGTCACCGAGCTTCAGCGCCTCCGACAGGTCATGGGTGATGAAGACCATCGTGCGGCCCTCCTCACGGTGCAGGCGCACGACCTCCTCCTGCATGTCCCGCCGGATCAACGGGTCCAGCGCGCTGAACGGCTCGTCGAAGAGGAGGACCTCCGGGTCGACGGCCAACGCCCGCGCCAGACCGACACGTTGGCGCTGCCCGCCGGACAGCTGACCGGGCCGGCGCTGCTCCATGCCCTCCAGGCCGACCTTGGCGACGACCTCCGCGGCCCGTTCCCGCCGCTCGGCCCTGCCGACGCCCTGGATCTCCAGGCCGTACGCCACGTTGTCGAGGACGGACCGGTGCGGAAGGAGCCCGAAGTGCTGGAAGACCATCGCGGCCCGGTGCCTGCGCAGCTCACGCAGCCGGCCCCGGTCCATCGCCCGGACGTCCTCGCCGTCGATGGCGATCGTGCCGGCGGTCGGCTCGATGAGCCGGGTCAGGCAGCGCACCAGGGTCGACTTGCCCGAGCCCGACAGACCCATCACCACGAAGACCTCGCCCTTGCGCACGTCGAAGGAGACGTCGCGGACGGCGGCCGTACAGCCGGTGCGGGAGCGGAGCTCGGCGGGCGGCAGCCCGGTCAGTTCAGGGTCCCCGGGCACGCGCTCGGCCTTGGGGCCGAACACCTTCCACAGTCCGTCGACGGAGAAGACGGGGTTCGGAGACGGGGTCTGGCTGTTGGTCTGGGGCTGGGTTGGGGTCTGGGTCTGGGTCTGGGTCGTACTGTTGGTCGTCCCGTTGGTCGTGCTGTTCATCACGCACCGCCCTTCAGCAGGTCCACGGCCCGCTCACCGACCATCAGCACTCCGATCATCGGGTTCACGGCCGGCATGGTCGGGAAGACGGAGGCGTCGGCGATCCGGAGGCCGTCCAGTCCGCGGACGCGCAACTCAGGGTCGACGACGGCCAGTTCGTCGTCGGTCGCGCCCATCCGGCAGGTGCCCGCCGGGTGGTACACGGTGTGCGCGACCTTGCGGGCGTACTCGCTCAGTTCGGCGTCGCCGACGATCCCGGGCCCGGGGCAGACCTCGCGCTTGAGCCAGCCGGCCAGCGGTTCGGTCCGCGCGATCTCGCGGGCGATCCGGATGCCGTCGACGAGGGTGCGGCCGTCGTAGTCGTCCTCGTCGGTGAAGTAGCGGAAGTCCAGCGCGGGCTTCACGGACGGGTCGGCGCTGGTCAGGTAGAGCCGGCCGCGGCTGCGCGGCTTGGGGATGTTCGGGGTCATCGAGACGCCGTGCGCGGGGCGTTCGTAGCCCAGCCGTTCCGGGTTGTCCGTGAACGGGACCTGGTAGAAGTGGAACATCAGGTCGGGGCCCGGGTGTTCGGGGTCCCGGCGCACGAACAGGCCCGCGTCGGAGTCCATCGCGGAGTTCTCCGGGATCGGTCCTTCGGTCTCCCAGACGATCACCGACTCGGGGTGGTCGAGCAGGTTCTCGCCGACGCCCGGAAGGTCCAGCGCGACCGGGATGCCGAGCGCCTCCAGGTCCGCCCGGCGGCCGATGCCCGAGTGCAGGAGCAGACGCGGGGAGTCGACGGCGCCGGCGCACAGGACGACCTCCTCGCGGGCTCGTATCAGCAGTTCCTCGCCGTCCTTGGTGCGCACGTGGACGCCGTCGGCGCGGGTGCCGTCCAGTTCCAGCCGGTGGGCCCAGGTCTCCAGGAAGAGATGGAGGTTGGGACGCTCGTCCATGACCGGGTGCAGGTAGGCGACCGAGGCGCTGGACCGCTTGTTGTCCTCGGGGTGGTAGGCGAGGTCGAAGAAGCCGACGCCCTCGGTGAACGGCTTGCGGTTGAAGCCCTCGACGCGCGGGACGCCCAGCGCGGTCTGCGCGGCGTCGACGAAGTCGCGGGCGATGGCGTTCCGGTCCTTCTCGTCGACCGGGACGATGTTGTTGAGGAGGCGGGCGTAGTAGGCCTCCATCGGGACCGCGCCCCAGCCCTTGGCCCCGGCCGCCTCCCACTCGTCCCAGTCGGAGGGCAGCGGCTTGAAGGCGATCAGCGTGTTGTGCGAGGAACAGCCGCCGAGGACGCGGGCGCGGCTGTGCCGGATGTGGGAGTTGCCCCGCGGCTGCTCGGTGGTCGGGTAGTCGTAGTCCAGTTCGCCGCCGAGCAGGCCCATCCAGCGGCGCAGGGTGAGGACGTCGTCGCGGCCGACATCACTGGGGCCGCCCTCGATCACGGCGACGGTGACGTCCGGGTTCTCGGTGAGGCGGGAGGCGATGACGGAACCAGCGGTTCCGCCGCCTATCAAGACGTAGTCGAATTCCTGGGTGTGATCGGCCATGGGGTGGTTACTCCTGGGGGGTGGGAGAACGGGTCGCAGGGGGTTCGCCGGCTGGGCGTTGTGGGAGTTCAGCCGGCGAACCAGCGCACTGGCCGCGGCGCGAGGTTCTGGTAGACGTGCTTGGTCTCGCGGTACTCGGCGAGACCGGCGGGGCCCAGCTCGCGGCCGGTGCCGCTCTTTCCGAAGCCGCCCCACTCCGCCTGCGGGAGGTAGGGGTGGAAGTCGTTGATCCAGACGGTGCCGTGGCGCAGCCGGCCCGCGACCCGGCGGGCCTTTCCGGCGTCCGTGCTCCAGACGGCGCCCGCGAGGCCGTACTCGGTGTCGTTGGCGAGGGCGACCGCCTCGTCCTCGGTGCGGAAGGTCTCGACGGTGAGGACCGGTCCGAAGACCTCCTCACGCACCACCTTCATCTCGCGATGGCACTGGTCGAGGACGGTCGGCTCGTAGAAGTAGCCGGTGGCGGGCCGGTCGGGGGACGGCTCGGGCCGCTTGCCGCCGGAGCGCAGCACCGCGCCCTCCGCGAGCGCGGACGCCACGTACGCCTCGACCTTGGCGCGCTGCTGCTCGGAGACGAGCGGGCCGCACTCGACGCCGTCCACGGTGCCCCGGCCGAGGCGGATCTTCGCCGCCCGCCGGGCGAGTTCGGCGACGAAACGTTCCCGCAGAGGTTCCTCGACGATCAGGCGGGCGCCGGCCGAGCAGACCTGGCCGCTGTGGATGAACGCGGCGTTCAGGGCCTGGTCGACGGCGGTGTCGAAGCCCTCGTCCGTGGCACAGGCGTCGGCGAAGACGACGTTGGGGTTCTTGCCGCCGAGTTCGAGCGCGACCTTCTTGACGGTGGGTGCCGCGGCCTGGGCGACCTTGACCCCGCTGACCAGGCCGCCGGTGAAGGAGACCAGGTCGACGTCGGGGTGCTCGGCGAGGCGGGCGCCCACGCTGTGCCCGGGGCCCGTGACGAGGTTCGCGACGCCGGCCGGCAGTCCGGCCTCGGCCAGCAGGCCGATCAGGGCGACGGTGGTCAGCGGGGTGATCTCGCTCGGCTTGACCACGAACGTGTTGCCGGCCGCGAGCGCCGGGGCGATCTTCCAGCTGGCCTGGAGCAGCGGGTAGTTCCAGGGGGTGATCAGGGCGCAGACGCCGACCGGCTCGTGCACGACGACGCTGTGGACGTCGGGCGAGCCGGCGTCCACCACGCGGCCCGCGCCCTCCGCCGCCACCAGGTCGGCGAAGTAACGGAAGGCGTCGGCGACGCAGTCGATGTCGACGCGGCCCTCCTCGACGGTCTTGCCGGCGTCCCGGCTCTCCAGCAGGCCGAGTTCCTCGCGGTCGCGGACGAGCAGGCCGGCCACCCGGCGGAGCAGGTCGGCGCGCTCGGCGACGGGGGTGCGGGGCCAGTCGCCGGTGTCGAAGGCACGGCGGGCGGCGGCCACCGCCGACTCCGCGTCCTTCTCGTCGCCCTCGGCGACCACGGCGAAGGGCAGGCCGTCCGCAGGGTCGATGATCTCGCGTGTCGCGCCGGAGGCGGCTTCCAGCCACTCGCCTCCGACCTGGATGGTCGCTCGTGCGGTTCGGTCCGCCATGATCGGTATTGCCTTCCGTTCCTGGTCAGTACCCCTGTGTGACCCTGAGGTCACACTCGGGGACCGTCACCGCCTGCCCAAGGACTCGGATTGCATGCGCAATCGGTGGCCGAAAGTGCGCCGCATCACTGAACAAACGGACAAAGCGGGTCGAAACGGGTTCAGGATGGCGCCGGAACGGCGTCGGAACGGCGTCGTTCGGCCCCTGAGTCAGGCCTTTGCGCCGGACGGTTCGCCGTGGGAGGCGTGCCGGGGGCGGGTCTTGGTCGAGATCTGACCGACGAGCTCCCAGAAGCACACCAGTGCGGTGACGGGCGGGATCCCGAAGATCACTAACGACAACAGCGCGTGCGACGAGTGGCTGACACACAGCGCCACCGCCATGAGGGAGGCCGCCAGCACCACGCACCAGGACCGGCGCGCGCTGCGCCGCTGAGCGGTGGCCCGCAGCACGGAGAGCGCGGCCACGAACCACGGTCCGTACACCGTCAGCGGCCAGTAGAGCGCGAGTCGCACGGGCAGCACGGACGAGGCGATGCCGCGCAGCTGCCCGTAGGAGTAGCAGACCGACCACGCCAGCATGCAGACCGCGCACACCGACACGGCGACGATCAGCAGGGTGATGTGGGTGACGCGGCGGCCGCCGTCCAGCAGGTGGGAGTCCTGCCGGACCCGGCGGCGGCTGGACCTGCGCGGGGCCGGCACGTCCAGCAGGGTGGTGGCCGCACTCACCCCGGCCGGTGCGGACAGCATCTGGGCCAGCTCCTCGACCGGATCCCAGTCGTTCGGGGCGACGTCGGGTTCCGGCGCGCCCCAGGAATGGTCGTAGAGACCGGCGTGCTCATAGAGACCGCTGTGGTCGTACAGGCCTGGGTGGTCGTAGAGACCCGTGTTGTCATAGAGGCCGGTGTCATGCTGAATCCCGTCCATCGGATAAACCTCCACACGCTGCTTCAGGCCGCCCCGTACAGATCCGCCAACGTCCGTCGATATTCAGTTTCCATAGCATTGATTCTCTTCAGGAAATCATCGAGCAGGTCCGAGCATGAGGTGATATCCATACTTCCGGGCCAGCGGAGTACGGTCGTCGGGTGATCTTCGGCGATGCGCCAGTCCAATCGCGTCACGGTCACCTAACGACCGGCGCGCGGAACGGGATTTGGGGCGTTCGGGGGAATTCGCGTCACCCGGAAGAGAACCTATTGAATACCTGCGGCCGCCCGGCATGAGAAATTGTGAATATGCGGGCGGTTACATTCCGTGAATACGCAGAATGAAATGAAGGACGATGTGACCGGGTCAGTCCGTGTCGAAGGGGTGGGCGTCACAGACCGTGTCCGGCGGGCAGAACCAGTCGACCGCGGTCGTCAGGTAGGTCAGTTCGTCGTCACGGCCGTCGGAGTCCGGGCCGTACGAGGCGACGGCGTAGACCCTGCCGTCCTGGCCGAAGAACCGCTCGTCGACGACGTGCCAGGTGCCGACGTCCGGCTCCCCCTTGATGGTGCCGGCCAGGTACTCCATGCGGGAGCCGGTGAACTCCCCGTCGTCGAGGGTGGTCAGGCCGAGTTCCTGGAAACCGGCCGGCTTGGGGGTCTGGTCGGAGAGGTAGAGCTCGAAGGAGGCGGCCGGGGTGCTCTCGGCGACCTGGTAGACCTGCAGCCGGTGCTCGCGGTCGGGGCTGCGGTAGCTGACCACGGCGAAGCCGTACGAGGAGGCGACGCTGGAGCGCGTCCAGCCTTCGGGGACGGCGATCCGGAAGCCCTCGGTGTCCTGCCGCAGCCGGTACCCCGCCGGGGGCGCGGAGGCGGACTCCGTGGGGGACGCGGAGGTCGGCGACGGCGACGGCGTCGGAGGGGCGGAACGTTTCGGGCTGACGGAGGCGGCGGCCGCGGCGGGCTTGTCACCGTCGCCCTTGCCGACCACCAGGGTCGCCACCAGGCTCACGGCCACGCCCACGGCGGCGGCCCCGACGACCACGGACCACACCACCCGCCGACTGGGCCCCCGCCCACCCGCACCCACGGCAGGCGGCCGAGGAGGTATCGGCGCCGCATGCCGCCAGCCGGCCCCGTCCGCAGAGAACAGCGGGGCCGTTTCCTGACCGGAGGGACCGGCATCGGGCGGCAGAGGAACGGACGCGTCGGAAACGGGCGGCAGAGGGGTTGCGTGGGCGGTGGCCGGCGCAGCTGGTCCGTCGGCCACGGGCGGCCAGTCGGGTACCGGTGTCCCCGGCACCTTCGTCAGCTGGACCGGGGCCGGGTGGGGCGGTTCCGGTGTCAGGGGGTGGGGCGGGGTGGCTGTCGGGGGGTGGGTTGGGTCCGGTGACGACGGGTGTGCCGGGCCCGTTTGCGGGGGCTGGGCCGGTGGTGTGTCCGGTCGTCGCGGCGGGGGCCCTACGGCCGTGGTCGCCCAGGTGTCCCTCGGGCCCGTCCACCAGTCGGCCGGGGCGGCCGGTGTCGCCGGGGGCCGGTGCGCCGGGACCGGTGGCGGGGTGGGCGGCGTGGCGGCAGGGTGGGCGGTGTCGTCCTCCCAGCGCTGTGTGGCCTCGTTCCAGTGGCCCGTGCCCCCGTTGCTCATCGTCGCCCTCTCACATCCCCAGCAGGCCGGCCAGGGCGCCCGCCGAGGCCAGCACGCTCAGCAGCGCCTGGGAGTCGGCGAGCAGCTCCCGCAGACGCTCCCGGCGGGTGGGCCCCGCCTGCCCCGTGCTGGTGATCTCGTCCTCGGTCTCGGCGAGCGCCGTGCCCAGCGCGGCCGTCTGCTCCGTGCCCCGCACCCGCGCCAGGTCGGCGCGCAGATCCCGTACGGCGGCCAGGAGTTCCTCGTCGGTCCCGGAGCCGCCGGCCCCGTGGTGGTGGCTCTCGGCGTGTGCGTGGCTACCGATGGCGAACGTGCTCCCGGACACGTTCCCCATGGTGACCCGCGGTTCCTCACTGGCCATTGCTGTCGGCCCCCTTCTGCTGCGCGGCGCCGGACGCGGTGGCGTGGCTGCCGACCGCGAACGTGGAGTTCTCGACGCGGCCGATGCTCACGTCGTTGCTGACATTGACGATCTTCTGGACGAACTCGCCGGTCTCGTACCCGGCTTCGGCGAGCGCGGCCCGTACCCCGTGCGCCACCCGGTCCTGGATGCTGCGCAGGTAGCGGACCACGTCCATCTCCTGGAAGTGGGAGCCGACGTCCACCGCGCCCAGTTCGCGCACGGACAGCGCCGGCCCTTCGGGCAGCGCGCCCGCGTGGCCGCCGGTCAGCAGCCGCCACACGTACACCGCGCCCCGGGCCAGCTGGGCGAGGGAACGGCCCACGGAGCCGGGGACCCGGACCACCGCGGCGGCCGACTTGCCGACCCAGTTGTTGTTCCGGAACCGGTGGGCGGTGCGGTCGGCGTCCTTGAAGTCCGCGCGGACCGGCGTCAGGACGTGCGGGGCGACCTCCAGCACGAGCATCCGGCCCTGGGTGTGGAGGCGCACGAACACCGTGACGACGAGTTCCTCCTCCCAGCCGCCGACGCGGATGCGCAGGAAGTGCCTGCGCTTCTCACCGCCCTCCTCGACGGCCCGCGCCCGGTGCTCCTCGAAGGCCTGTGCGGTGTACGGCGCCTGGTCCCGGCTGGGCAGCCCCTCGGCGGGCAGGAACACGCACTCGTCGATCTCCAGCTGCCGCAGCCGGTCGCGGACGCCGTGCCCGGCGTACTCGGCGGGGATGCGCAGCTGTTCGAGCAGCGGGCGGATCCGCTCCAGGATCGCCCGGTTGCCGATCGGCTGCTGCTCCTTCTTCAGTTCGTCGCGCCGGAGTTCGACGGCGAGCACCCAGGTGCTGTAGGCGGCCCCGGCCCCGCAGAACGGGTCGGCCTCGTTGTAGATGATCAGCGGCGCGTCCTGTTCGATCCGGATGCGCTGCTTGAGCCGCTGGAAGCGCGGGTTCTCCGCCTTCTCGGCGGGGTCGTTGGCCGCGTCCGGGAAGCGCTGCGGGGAGAGTTCGGCGGCCAGTACCCGGGTGAACCGGGTGCGCTGGGCGTGCTCGCACAGGGCGATGCCGGCCAGCGCGGCGAGCGCCAGCCAGGCGTGCCAGGGTTTCGCCAGGCCGCCGATGTCACTGAGGCCGGGGACGAGCAGGTCGCCCCAGCCGGGCGACGAGCCGGAGTAACTGTCGTAGGAGTCGTACGAGTTGTACGAACCGGAGGACGAGCCGCCGTCCGAGCCGCCGCCGAAGGCGATGACCAGGGTCAGGACCAGGGCGATCGTGAAGAACACGCGGCCCCACCAGCGCACCAGGAAGGCCGCGATCAGGCGGTACAGCGGGGGCACCACGGTGAACCCGTCGATCCAGGGGGCCACGGCGAGCGCGATGCTGGGCAGCAGGAAGAACGCGAGCAGCCAGCCGCTGAGCGGCAGCCCGACCGCCCACAGCCCGAGTATCGCGGCGGCCCAGAGCAGTTCCTGGCGGCGGGCGCGCAGCGCGTGGGCGAGGACGCGGGCCGCGTCGAAGCCGAGCGAGGGGGCCGCGATCCGCTGCTCGTTGAGCTGGAGTTCCTCGATGACCCGGTCCCGGTAGCCGGAGTCCAGATAGGTTCCCGCGCACAGCAGCCGGGTGGCCTCGCTGGCGTACGGCGGTGTGGGCGGCAGTGCGGGCGGCGCCCCGGCCGGTCCCGAAGGCTGCGGCTGCTGCGGGTGTTGCGGCTGCTGTGGCACGTAAGCAGTGCTCACGCGATCCCCCGATGCGTGTGGTGTGCGTTGCTAGACGGCGAGTTGACAGGCCATCAGCATAGGGGGACGACCGTGACCCGCGATACGGAATTCACCGAAGTCACCGCTGGTCAGAAGTCGGCCGGCGGTCCTGCCCTGCCCGCTCCGCCGCCATCAGCTCCCGTACGCGGCGCCGCAGCCAGGCGTGCGCCGGGTCGGCGTCGTGACGGGGGTGCCAGGCCAGCCCGACGGCCATCGGCGGCAGCGGCAGCGGCACCTCGAAGGTGACCAGGCCGAGCGCGTCGGCCAGCGGCACGCTCCAGGAGCTGATCAGGCCGATCAGGTCGGAGTCACGGACCACGAAGAGCGAGGCCGGGAAGGTGCCGACGGTGCCCACTACCCGGCGCTCCAGGCCGAGTTCGGCCAGTGCCGTGTCCACCGGGCCGTGCAGCCTGCCGCGCCGCGAGACGTTCAGGTGACCGGCCACGGTCGCGTACCGCTCGGGGGTCGGCTCGCCGTCGAGGAGCGGGTGCCCGGCCCGTACGACACCGAGCATCCGGTCCTCGTGCAGCTGCTCCACGTGCACCTCGGGCAGGTCCGTGTCGATCACCCCGACCTCCAGGTCGGCGGTGCCGTGCCGCAGGACCGGTGCGTCGAGGTGGCTCTCGGCGAGGAACCGGATGCGGATGCCGGGCGCCTCCGCGGCGGCCCGGGCGAACAGGGCCGGCCCGAGGGCGCCGGCGATCGCGTCGTGGCCGATGATCGTGAGGGTCCGGGAGACGGTCCGCAGGTCGGTGTCCCGGCCCGGCGCGAACAGCGCCCGCGCCCGCTCCACCACCGCGCTCACCTCGGCCCGTACGGCCAGCGCGTGCGGGGTGGGCACCATCCGGCGGCCGGCGCGCACCAGCACCGGGTCGCCGAGGGCCTTGCGGACCCGGCCGAGGGTGCGGCTCATCGCGGGCTCGGACAGGTGCAGCCGCCGGGCGGCGCCTTGCACGCTCTGCTCCTCGAGGAGCACGTCCAGGGCGACCAGCAGGTTCAGGTCGAGGCCGCCGGGCCCCGGAGGGCCGCCCGCCGCCGGCTCGGCCGCGGATTGCGTCATGCGCAGTCATCCCTTGCACAAGTTGCACTGGAAAGCAGGTCAGCGCCGAGCCTACGGTGACAGGGCATCCCACACCACCCACCAGCTCCCCGGGAGGAGCCGTGCCCACGCACGCCCTGAAACGACCTGTCCTGCTCGTCCTGTGCGCCTGCGTGCTGGTCGCGCAGAGCATGGTCGCCGCCATCAACCTGCTCATCCCCGAACTGGCCGCGTCCGCGCTGCACCCCTCGCACAGCGAGATCCTGTGGACCGTCGACGCGTATGTCATCGCCTTCGCCGGTCTGCTGATCCCGGCCGGGGCGGCCGGTGACCGGTACGGCCGCAAGGGCGCCCTGCTCGCCGGACTCGCCCTGTTCGCGGCGGGCGCCGCCACCAGCGCGCTCGCGCCCGGTCCCGCGGTGCTGATCGCGGGCCGCGGCCTGTCGGGTGCCGGGGCGGCCCTGATCACCCCGGCCACCCTGTCGCTCCTGATGCACCTGGCCACCCCGGAGCACCGGGCCCGCGCGCTGGCCTCCTGGACCCTGGCGATCGGCCTGGGCGGCGCGGCCGGCAACATGGGCGGCGGCCTGGTGGGCCAGTTCCTGTCCTGGCGGGCCCTGTTCGCGGCGATGGTGCCGCTCGCCGCCCTCCTCGCCCTCGCGGTCGCCGTCACCACCCCGCGCACCGAGCGCTCCGCGCACAGCGACCTGGACCCGCTCGGCACCCTGCTCCTGACCACGGGACTGGTGGCAGTGCTGTTCGGCATCATCGAGGGCCCGACGTACGGCTGGACCTCCGCCGCCATCCTCGGCGCGTTCACGGCGGGCGGCGCGCTGGTCGGCGGCTTCACGGCTCACGCGCTGCGCTCACCGAAGCCCCTCTTCGACCCGCGCGTGTTCCGGTCCGCCCGGCTGCGCTCCGCGACC
Organism: Streptomyces arenae; assembly: GCF_022343545.1. Lineage (NCBI taxonomy): Bacteria > Bacillati > Actinomycetota > Actinomycetes > Kitasatosporales > Streptomycetaceae > Streptomyces > Streptomyces arenae. Next base: position 14,080 of record NZ_JAKQYH010000070.1, on the reverse strand, counting down.
CTCGGCACGGCCACCGGCTTCTTCGGACTGTTCTCCCTGTTCTTCCTCAACTCCCAGTACCTGCAAGGCGTCAAGGGCTACGACGCGGCCGTCACCGGGGTCGCGATCATGCCGTTGACGATCGGCATGGCGCTGGTCCCGAGGGTCGCCGCCCGCTGGGCGGACCGGCCGCGCGCGGTCGCCGGCGCCGGGCTCGCCCTGATCGGCCTCGGCCTGCTCGGCGCGTCCACCGTCGGCGCGGCCACGCCGTACTGGGGGTACGCCTGCTGGCTGCTGGTCATCTCGGCCGGCACCGGGCTGTCCATGCCGGCCCTGACCCTCGGTGTCGTCACCTCGCTCCCGCCGCACCAGGCGGGGCTGGGCTCCGGTCTCGGCACCACCGCCCGGGAGACCGGCGCGGCCCTCGGGGTCGCGGTCACCGGCACGGTGCTGTCCGCCCATTCCGACCTCACCACGGGCATGGGTCCGGCGCTGCGCACCGTCGCGCTGCTGGTGCTCGCGGCGACCGCGGTCGTGGTGGCCGGATACGGCGGCCGGACCCCGACACGCAGTATCGCGTCCGGGCGAGAACGCGTACTATCGCGTTCGTCCGGTGCCTGAGCAACTCCCGTCACGACACGGCCCGTCGAGGAGCCCCCATGCCCACTCTGCTGAACCCCGTCCTCGATCTGCTGACCCTGCGCGGCACCGTCACGGAGACCGAGCAGCTCACCCCGCGGATGCGCCGTCTGCGCATCGACGGCGACCAGCTCGCCGGACTGGACGTCCGCCCGGGGCAGCAGGTCCGGGTCCTGGTCGGCGGGCTGACCCTGCGCACGTACTCCGTGTGGCGCCACGACCCCTCCGGCGTCGTCGAGTTGTGCGTGCTGGACCACCCCGAGGGCGGCCCGGGGGCTCACTGGGGGCGCACCGTAGGACCGGGCGAGCAGGTCCGGCTGCGCCGCCCCGAGGGCACGTTCACGCTCCGCCCCGACGCCGCCCACCACGTCTTCGTCGGCGACGAGACGGCCTCGGTGGCCTTCGGCGCGATGCTCGCGGCGCTGCCCGCGGACGCCGAGGTCTCCGGCTGCGTGGAGACCGCGACCGCCGCGGACCGCCTGCCCCTGGCCCACGGCGACCGCCTCGACTGGACGCTCCGGGGCGGGACCGCGCTGCCGGACGCGGTACGGCGGCTCGCTCCCGCCCCCGGTGGGGTGGCGTACGTGGCCGGGGAGGCGCGGACCGTGCAGGCGGTGCGGAAGGTGCTGGTCCAGGAGCTGGGGTGGGACCGGCGGACCGTACTCACCAAGCCGTTCTGGACGCCGGGGAAGAAGGGGATGGAGTGACGCTCAGGAACACTGGGCGCCGGTGGGGCAGAAGGAGCCGACGGCCGCGGTGAGCGGACCCCGGACCAGGGCGGCGGCAAGGCTCTCGGGACCGCTGGAGCGGACGGCGTACAGGGTGCCGTCGGCGGCCTGGAAACGGTGGTCGACGACCTGCCGGGCCCCCTTGTCCGCGTCGTCGTAGCGGTACGACAGCTCGGCCCAGGTGTCTCCGGAGGTGCGCTGCCCGGCCCGGTAGCCCGGCTGCTTCGCGTACCCGTAGCCGGGGTCGTTCTCGGCGAGGTCGAGCGACTGGGCCGGGGTGTCCTCGGAGAGGGCGAAGATCTGCAACTGCCGTCCGTCGGACGGGGAGTCGTAGTACACGACCGGTGCCTTCTCGCCCTGAACCTGGCGCCGGGTCCACCCCTCGGGGACGTCGAGGGTGTAGCCGACGGGGTCGTGCACGACGCGGTACCCGGAGGGGACGGCCGGGGTGGTGCCGGGCGTGGGGCTGGTGCCGGGAGTGGGGCCGGCGCCGGCGGTCGTGGGCGGACGGGACCCGGACGCCGACGACTTCACGCCGGCACCGGCGCTCGGTGCCGCGGTGCCGCCGGTGCCGCCGTCCCGGCCGAAGTACCAGACCCCGAGCCCGGACAGCCCGGCGACGACCGCGAACACGAGGACGGCGAGGGCCACTTGGCGGGAGCGCCCGCCCCGGGCGTATCCGGCGGGCGGCGGCGTGGCAGGCAGCCGCGAGGTACCCGACCAGGGCGGCGGGGTGTAGCCGTCACCCCGGTCCGGGAACGGCGGGGGCGTGGCGGGCAGGGCCGCCAGGGTGGGCAGGTCCGGCAGCCCCGACGCCGGCACCGGAAACCCGTCGGGCGGCGGGGGCGGCGACGCCGGGGTCCTGTCCGGCGGGCCGGGCGGCGACGCCCTGAACCCGTCGGGCAGCGGGGGCGGCGACGCCCTGAACCCGTCCGGCGGGCCGGGCGCTCCGTCGGGCGGAACCACCGGCGGCCACCCCGCCGCCTCCGGTCCCTCCGGTCCCTCCGCTCCTCGCGGCTTCTCCAGGGACAGCGGCCCGGCGGACCACCATGGCTCCTCCGGTGACCGCCACCGGTCCTGCGGGCCGGGTCCGGCCTGGCCCGCGTGGCCGTCGTGTCCGTCCCGGACGTCCTGGACGTCCTGGACGTCCTGGACGTCCTGGACGTCCTGGCCGGTTTCGTCGCTCCCCGAGCCCTCCTGCCGGTCTTCCCCGTCGTTCTCCTTGTTCCAGCGGACCATCGCGAACCCCCCGATTCACTGCGCCGAGTGCCGCTTTCGACGGTAGCGGCGAAAACGGGAACGGGCCCCGATCCGGACGAAACCGGATCGGGGCCCGTGGGCCGCGGGGTGGCTCAGATGAGGCCGAGGGCGCGGACCGCCTCGCGCTCCTCCGCCAGCTCCTGCACCGAGGCGTCGATGCGGGCGCGGGAGAAGTCGCTGATCTCCAGGCCCTGGACGATCTCGTACTTGCCGTCCTTGGTGGTGACCGGGAAGGAGGAGATCAGGCCCTCCGGGACGCCGTAGGAGCCGTCGGACGGGATGCCCATGGAGGTCCAGTCGCCGTCGGCGGTGCCGTTGACCCAGGTGTGGACGTGGTCGATCGCGGCGTTGGCGGCGGAGGCGGCCGACGACGCGCCACGGGCCTCGATGATGGCCGCGCCGCGCTTGGCGACGGTCGGGATGAACTCCTCGGCCAGCCACTTCTCGTCGTTGACGACCTCGGCGGCGTTCTTGCCGGCCACCGTGGCGTGGAAGATGTCGGGGTACTGGGTGGCGGAGTGGTTGCCCCAGATGGTCAGGCGCTTGATGTCGGCGACCGTCGAGCCCGTCTTCTTCGCGAGCTGGGTCAGCGCGCGGTTGTGGTCGAGGCGGGTCATCGCGGTGAAGCGCTCGGCCGGTACGTCCGGGGCGGCGGCCTGCGCGATCAGCGCGTTGGTGTTGGCCGGGTTGCCGACGACCAGAACCTTGATGTCGTCCGCGGCATGGTCGTTGATGGCCTTGCCCTGCGGCTTGAAGATGCCGCCGTTGGCCTCCAGGAGGTCACCGCGCTCCATGCCCTTGGTGCGGGGGCGGGCGCCGACCAGGAGGGCGACGTTGGCGCCGTCGAACGCGACGTTCGGGTCGTCGGAGATGTCGATGCCCTGGAGGAGGGGGAAGGCGCAGTCGTCGAGCTCCATGGCGGTGCCCTCGGCGGCCTTGAGCGCCGGGGTGATCTCCAGGAGGCGGAGCCGGACCGGCACGTCCGCGCCGAGCAGCTGGCCGGAGGCGATGCGGAAGAGCAGGGCGTAACCGATCTGGCCGGCCGCGCCGGTGACGGTGACGTTCACGGGAGTGCGGGTCATGGCGTTCTCCGTATGACAGCTGGCGGTGGGCGTCCTTGCCCTGGGTGCCCTGGGGTGCGGACGTACAAATGATCGATCTCTTGGTATCAAGAGATCCACCGGTCAGGCTATCGCGCATCACGGATGCCGGGCGTGGAGGGGTCGGTGTGGCTCACCCCACACACACGCCACCGGGAGGACACACGCCCCTGGGAGGCGCCGCCACGAAAAGAGGCGGCCGCCTGTCCGGGAGAGGGTGGGACAGGCCGGCCGCCGCTCGGGGGTGCCGTCGACCGGACTCCCGTGGGGGTTACGGTTCGCGTGCCCGGGAATCGGCGCGGCATTCCCGGACCCCGCGGTTTTCTACGACGTGCAGCCGGCCGGCCCGGACGCCAGCGTCGCGCAGGCCTTCGCCGCCGCCGCGTCCTTCACCGCCACCATCGGCGTGTACGCGATGGTGTCGCCGGTGGCCGTGATGTCGCCGCGTTCCGTGACCGTTCCGGCGGTGACCCGGACCGAGTCACCCCGGGCGGCACCGGTGATACGGCCCCAGGCGGCGCCGCAGGTCCTGCTGTAGCGGACCTCCAGGGTGGCCGTGCCGACCGCGGCGGTCTTCGCGGTGGTCACGAGGTCACCGCTGCACCCCATGGCCTCCGCGTCCTTGCCGGTGCAGCCGGCGCCCGCGCACTTCACCCCGGCCGGCAGGCCGGTGCCGGCGGTCGCCGACGGGGTGGCGGAGGCGCCCGTGCCCTGGTTCTTCTTCCCGTGGTCGCCGTCGTCGGTGAGGAAGAGGACACCGGCGACGACCACGGCCACCCCGACGACCCCGGCCAGGAACATCGTCAGCCGCCGGCGCCTGTCCCCTCCCGGAGGCATCGGCCTCCGGGGTGCGGCCGGCCCCCGGCCGCCCGCACCCCCGCGGTCCCGGCGGTCGGCGTCGGGGGCGGTCGGCTGGGGCGGGATGGTGGGCGACACCCCCGCGGGTCCGGCGATCCCCGGTGACGCGACGGAGGCGGCCGCCCGGCGCGGCGGCTTGCCCCCGGCGCCGGCCGCGGAGGTGGCCGGCGGCGCCCCGAACTCGCCCAGCGCGGCCCGCGCCCGGGAGATCCGGATCGCCTCCATGGTCATGTCGTGGCGCATCTCCGAACGGCTCCAGGCCCGCTCGGCCAGCTCCCACATGGTGGTGAGGTGGACGGGATCGGTGCCGGTGACCTCGGCGAGCGCGACGATCGCGCCCTTGGGCGCCAGCAGCCGGCCGCCCAGGTACCGCTCCCAGGACGTCCTGCTGTAGCCCGTACGGTCGGACAGTGCCGCGACGCTCAGCCCGCCGCGGTCCACGAGCCGCCGCAGCTGGGTCGTGAACTCCTTGACCTGCGGATCGAGTTCATCCGGCAGGTCCTTCCAACGAGGCATTGCTCCCCCTCTTCCCCCGGTCCTCTTCGCCCCGGTCTTCCCCCGGTCCTTGCTACCCACCGGACCGCGGCGGCCCCGGAACCCGGCCCCGGGCAGGGGGGCGCACCGAAGCACCGACCCGCGTACGGTCCAACCGCCCCTCGGCCCGCCCCGGTTGGACACGTTAGCCGGATCGCGCGGTGCCACGGTGATCTGCCCACCGGTTTGTCAACACATCGACACACCGGTCATCCGGTCGTGACCTCCCAGGTCACAGCGGTCTCAGGTCACCCGAGAACCACGACCGCGACGACCGCTCCGAGGAGCAGCACGAGCAGCAGCAGGATCGCGTAGAGCAGCAGCCGCCCGTGCGGGCGCGGGGCCGGTTCCGGCTCCGGCCGGTCCCACCAGGGGAGCGTCGGGTCGTCCTCGTACTCCTCGGTGCCCGGCGGGCGGTCCGGGGCGGTCGCCGGGCGCGGCCAGGCCTGGACGGCCAGTTCCCAGCGCACGACGTGCCGTTCGGCGTCCGCGCCGGCCAGGCCCGCGACCCGGCACAGCGCGACCACGGCCTGCCGCGGCGGCGGCTGCACGGCGTTGAGGTAGCGCTGCCAGGAGGACTTGCTGTACGCGGTACGGGCGCCCAGCGCCACCAGGCTGAGCCCGGTGTCGTCCTTGAGGAGCCGCAGTTGCTCGACGAAGTGCCGCACCTCCGGCGGGAGCCCCTGGGGCAGCGGCTGCCAGCCGCCCATCACGCACCTCCACGGCTTGCCTTGTTGCCAGTTCGTTGCCGGTCCAGAGCGGGTGACGACGGGTGGCGCCTCGCCGGTTCCCGCAGATACCCGCAGATACCCGCAGGTTCCCGCCGGTTCCCGCAGGTTGTCGCAGTACGGACGGCCCGTACCGGAACCGTCACCTCTGTGCCACAGCCGGCGGACCGGCGTTGAACAGCCGCCCCGCGGCGGGAAGGCTGGATCCCGACGGCGGTCCGTCCCGCTCGGGGGAGGGGACGGGCCGCCCAAGGCCTCAGCCTCCCTGACGGCCCGGCTTCACCAGTCCCGTCTCGTACGCCACCACCACCGCCTGCGCCCGGCTGCCCAGGTCCAGTTTGGTCATGGTCCGGTTCAGGTGGGTCTTCACGGTCGCCTCGCTGATGAAGAGACGGTCGGCGATCTCCAGGTTGGACAGGCCGCGCGCGGTGAGCTCGAGGACCTCGACCTCACGGGTGGTCAGCACTTCCAGGTCGGGCGGCGGACCGGTGCCGGGGTCGGGGCCGCGCTGCCGGGCGAACGCCTCGACCAGGCGCCGGGTGACGCTGGGCGCGAACAGGGCGTCCCCGCCGTCCACCGCGGTGACGGCGGCCAGCAGCCGTTCCGGTCCTGAGTCCTTGAGGAGGAACCCCGAGGCGCCGGCCCGCAGGGCGCCGTACACGTACTCGTCGAGGTCGAAGGTGGTGAGGACGAGGACGCGCGGTGCGGGCGCCGTCGCCTGCGCGAGGATCCGCTCGGTGGCCTCGATGCCGTTCAGACCCGGCATCCGGATGTCCATGAGGACGACGTCGGGCCGGGTCTCGGCGGCCAGCCGCACCGCCTCCGCGCCGTCCCCGGCCTCGCCGGCCACCTCGAACCCGGGGGCGGCCTCCAGCAGCCCCACCAGACCCGCGCGGATGAGGAACTGGTCGTCGACCACGAGCACTCTGGTCATCCGGTACGGTCGTCCCCCCGCCGTGCGAGTGTGGCCGAGGTCGGCAGGGTCAGCTCGACCGCGAAGCCGCCCTCGGAGCGCGGGCCGACACTGATCGTCCCGCCGTAGAGCTTGGCCCGCTCGCGCATGCCAATCAAGCCGTGGCCTGCGCCCGTTCGCACTCTGTCCGGATTCACCCCCTCCCCGTCGTCGAGGACGGACACGGTCAGCTCGTGCGGCCGGTACCGCAGCAGCACGCGCGCCTGCGCGTGACCGGCGTGTTTGAGGACGTTGGTGAGCGCCTCCTGGACGACGCGGTAGGCGCACAGTTCGACGCCGGGCGGCAGCGGGCGGGGCTCGCCCTCGACCGCGTACGCGACGGACAGCCCCCCGCCGCGCACCCGTTCGACGAGGTCGGCCAGCCGCTCCAGGGTCGGCATCGGGGCCCGCTCGGCGACCCGCGGGTCCTCCTCGCGCAGCACCTGGAGCATGCGCCGCAACTCCTCCAGGGCCTCCCCGCTGGTGTCGGCGATGGTGCCGAGAGCGCCCCGCGCCTTGCCGGGGTCCGACTCGAAGACGAACCTGGCCAGCCCGGCCTGTACCGAGATCACCGACATGTGGTGGGCGACGACGTCGTGCAACTCCCTTGCTATCCGCCCGCGTTCCTCGGCAACCGCGCGCCGCGCCCGCTCGGCCTGCTCGGCCCGCAGCCGCCGGGAGAGTTCACCGGAGCGCTGGGCGAGGTGCCCGAACCAGACCAGCACCGTGCAGTACAGCAGTGCCTGGAGCACGACGGAGGGCATCGAGGAGTGCGCGCTGACGAGCCCGCCGTACAGCCACGTCCCCGCCATGCACACGGCACAGCCGACGGCGACCCGGACCGGCCGCACCGACGCGACCGTGTACAGCGCCAGCATGGAGCCGAAGCTGCACACCACGGGCCAGTAGCCGAAGCTGACGTAGACGATCGACGCGCTCTGCACGACGGCGAACACCTGGAGCGGCCACCGTCCGCGCAGCGCGGTGGGCAGATGCGCGAGGGCCACCAGTGTGTAGGCCCGCGCGTCCAGCGCCGGCCAGCCCTGCGCGGGCGACTCCCGCCCCAGTGACACGGCCGTCGCGACCGTCATGCACGCGATCAGCGTGTCGACGGCGAGCGGAGGCGGGGTGCGCGGGCGCATCGCCGCAGCGTAACGCGGGGCTCGAAGCGGCCGAGTCAATCACCCGACGTACCGCGGAAGTTGTAGACGGTTCAATCGGACGTGGGATTCGCCGGACCCGCCGCATCCCTACCTTCGAACCCGGGGGGAAGCAGGCCCGCACCCACCGGGGGAGGTGCGGGCCTTTCCACACTCGGGTCACCGAAGCGCCCCGTCAGGGGCGAAGCGCCCCGTCAGGGGCGCGGGGAACTGCGCGACGAGCCCCCACCGGCCCGCGGCCGAAACCCGGCCCCTAGTTCTTCATCGTGAAGTGCAGGGTGTCCTTCAGGAACGGGATCACCAGCCACGGCTTCGGCTGCGCCATCAACGCCAGCAGCACGATCGCCAGCCCCAGCACCCCGTACGTCACGATGTCCGTGAACCGTGACCGCACGGCCAGCATGCCGACGCTCGGCAGCACCCACCGCATCACGCCCCCGCCGAGCAGCGCCGCCCCGACCAACAGCGCCCCCACCCGGAACTGGTCCAGCGAGGTCAGCAGCAACCCCACCGCGACGGTCGAGAGCACGACCAGCATCGGCCACTGCCGGGCCGGCGCCGGCAGATCCCCGGACGCCGCCCGGCCGCCCCCTTCGGGACGCGCCGTGTCCCGGGTGAACAACGGGAAGCGCCGCGTCGTACGGCGCCCCCCGTCGGCCTCACTCCCCCGCACCGACACCGCGCTCCGCCGCCTCGACCACGTTGACCAGCAGCTGCGCCCGGGTCATCGGACCGACACCGCCGGGGTTCGGGGAGATCCAGCCGGCCACCTCGGCCACGCCCGGGTGGACGTCGCCGACGATCTTGCCCTCCGCGTTGCGGGAGACACCGACGTCGAGGACGGCGGCGCCCGGCTTGACGTCCTCGGGGCGGATCAGGTGCGGGGAGCCGGCCGCGGCCACGATGATGTCGGCGCGGCGCAGGTGCCCGGCGAGGTCCCGGGTGCCGGTGTGGCACTGGGTGACCGTCGCGTTCTCACTGCGCCGGGTGAGCAGCAGCGGCATCGGGCGTCCGATGGTCACACCGCGGCCGACGACCACGACCTCGGCGCCCTTGATCTCGACGCCGTGGCGGCGCAGCAGGGTCAGCACGCCGTTCGGGGTGCAGGGCAGCGGCGCGGGCTCGCCGAGCACCAGCCGGCCGAGGTTCATCGGGTGCAGGCCGTCCGCGTCCTTCTCCGGGTCCATCAGCTCCAGGATGCGGTTCTCGTCGATGCCCTTGGGCAGCGGCAGCTGGACGATGTAGCCGGTGCAGGCGGGGTCCTCGTTGAGCTCGCGGACGACCGCCTCGATCTCCTCCTGGGTCGCGGTGGCCGGAAGTTCACGCTGGATGGAGGCGAGGCCGACCTGCGCGCAGTCACGGTGCTTGCCGGCGACGTACTTCTGGCTGCCGGGGTCGTCCCCGACGAGGATCGTGCCGAGGCCGGGCGTGACGCCCTTCTCCTTCAGGGCCGCCACGCGGACGGTCAGATCGGACTTGATCGCGGCTGCGGTGGCCTTGCCATCGAGAATCTGGGCGGTCATGGCTCCATCCTCGCGGATGCCGGGCCCCTGGTTCCAGTCGGGTGTGCGGTCATGATCAATGATGTTGCACTTGCACAACACCTCGCGAATCGGACTGGACAACACCTCCGCCGTACTTGACGATGAACGGCGCAGTATCGCGGTCCGGTTGGGGGGCAAACCGCTCAGATCATGACGTACCTCCGTCCTTGTCCGCGCGTCCCCGCAGGTCCAACGGAGGAAGACCGCCATGAGTTTCGGCTCGCCCAACAACCCCTATGGTCAGCCGCAGAACCCGCAGCAGGGTCAGCCCGGCTACGGCTACCCGCAGCAGGGCCAGCCCGGCTACCAGCAGGCCCCGCAGGGCGTGCCGCCGCAGCAGGGCTACGGCTACCCCCAGCAGCCCGGCTACCCGCAGCAGGGCGGCTACGGCTACCCGCAGCAGGGTTACGGCGCGACGCCGCCGTACGCGAACTGGGGCCAGCGGTTCCTGGGCACGCTGGTCGACGGCCTGGTCTTCCTCGTGCCGTACATCCTGGTGCTCTTCAGCAGCAAGGCGGCGGTGCTGGGCATCATCGGCGGGCTCGCGCTCATCGGTATCGCGATCTGGCAGCTGATCCAGGAGGGCCGCACCGGCCAGACGATCGGCAAGAAGGCGCTGGGCATCCGCCTGGTCAAGGAGGCCACCGGCCAGCCGATCGGCGTCGGCATGGCGTTCGTACGCCGTATCGCGCACATCCTGGACAGCCTCGCCTGCTACCTGGGCTGGCTGTGGCCGGCGTGGGACTCCAAGCGCCAGACGTTCGCCGACAAGGTCTGCGGCACGATCGTGATCCGCAGCAACTGAGCGGCCGCACGCACTTCGAGGGCCGTGTCCCCCGCGGGGGACACGGCCCTGGTGTTTTCAGCCGCGCGCCGGCGGCCAGGCGCCGGCGGCCGCGCGCGGCCGGCTCAGTGGAAGAAGTGCCGCGTCCCCGTGAAGTACATGGTCACGCCGGCCTTCCGGGCGGCCTCGACGACCAGTTCGTCACGGACCGAACCGCCCGGCTGCACCACGGCCTTGACCCCGGCCGCGGTGAGGATCTCCAGGCCGTCCGGGAAGGGGAAGAACGCGTCGGAGGCGGCGTACGAGCCGCGCGCCCGCTCCTCGCCGGCCCGCTCGACCGCGAGCTTCGCGGAGTCGACGCGGTTGACCTGGCCCATGCCGACGCCGACCGAGGCGCCGTCCTTGGCGAGCAGGATGGCGTTGGACTTCACCGCGCGGCAGGCCTTCCAGGCGAACGCGAGTTCCGCCAGCTCGGCCGGGCTCAGCGCCTCGCCGGTCGCGAGGGTCCAGTGGGCCGGGTCGTCGCCGTCGGCCTGGAGGCGGTCGGTGACCTGGAGGAGGACACCGCCGTCGACGGGCTTGACCTCGACCGGGTTGGCGGGGGCGCCCGGCGCCTTCAGGACCCGGATGTTCTTCTTCTTGGCCAGGGCTTCGAGGGCGCCGTCCTCGTAGTCGGGCGCGACGATGACCTCGGTGAAGATCTCGGCGACCTGCTCCGCCATCTCCCGGCTCACCGGCCGGTTGACGGCGATGACCCCGCCGAACGCGGACAGCGGGTCGCAGGCGTGGGCCTTGCGGTGCGCCTCGGCGACGTCCGCGCCGACCGCGATGCCGCAGGGGTTGGCGTGCTTGATGATCGCGACGCACGGCTCGTCGTGGTCGTACGCGGCACGGCGCGCGGCGTCCGTGTCCGTGTAGTTGTTGTACGACATCTCCTTGCCGTGCAGCTGCTCGGCCCTGGCGAGGCCGGCGCCGCTGCCGTCGACGTAGAGGGCGGCGGGCTGGTGCGGGTTCTCGCCGTAGCGCAGGGTGTTCTCGCGCTCCCAGGTGGCGCCCAGGAAGTCCGGGAACCGCGACTCGTCGACCGGGGCGTACTCCGAGGCGAACCAGGAGGCCACCGCCACGTCGTAGGACGCCGTGTGCTGGAAGGCCTCGGCGGCGAGCCGCTTGCGGGTGGCGAGGTCGAAGCCGCCCCGGGCGACGGCGGCGAGGACGTCGGCGTACCGCTGCGGGCTGGTGACGACGGCGACCGACGGGTGGTTCTTGGCGGCGGCCCGGACCATCGAGGGGCCACCGATGTCGATCTGCTCGACGCACTCGTCCTCGCTCGCGCCCGAGGCGACGGTCTCGCGGAACGGGTAGAGGTTGACGACGACGAGGTCGAACGGCTCGACACCGAGCTCTTCGAGCTGCTCGCGGTGGCTGTCCAGGCGCAGGTCGGCGAGGATGCCGGCGTGCACCCGGGGGTGCAGGGTCTTGACCCGGCCGTCCAGGCACTCCGGGAAGCCGGTGAGCTCCTCGACCTTGGTGACGGGGACGCCGGCGGCGGCGATACGGGAGGCGGTGGAGCCGGTGGAGACGAGCGCGACACCGGCCTCGTGCAGTCCACGGGCGAGCTCTTCGAGCCCGGTCTTGTCATAGACGCTGACGAGCGCGCGACGGATGGCCCGCTTGCCGCTCTCGGCCGTGACAGTGCTCTCGGCGGTCACTGGATAACTACCTTTCGTCCCTCAATGCGATGGCCGTTGCGGGCGATCCGCCCCACGACCTCGACGAGCAGCCTTCGCTCGACGTCCTTGATGCGCTCGTGCAGAGCGCTCTCGTCGTCCTCGTCCCGGACCTCCACCACGCCCTGAGCGATGATCGGTCCGGTGTCGACGCCGTCGTCGACGAAGTGGACGGTGCAGCCGGTGACCTTGGCGCCGTACGCGAGCGCGTCGCGTACGCCGTGGGCCCCCGGGAAGCTGGGGAGCAGGGCGGGGTGGGTGTTGACGGTCCGCCCCCCGAACCGCGCCAGGAACTCCTTGCCGACGATCTTCATGAACCCGGCGGAGACGACGAGGTCGGGCCGGTGGGCGGCGACGGCCTCGGCCAGCGCCCGGTCCCACTCCTCCCGGGTCCCGAAGTCCTTCACCCTGGTCACGAAGGTCGGGATCCCGGCACGCTCGGCGCGCGCGAGGCCCTCGATGCCGTCGCGGTCGGCGCCCACGGCGACGACCTCGGCACCGTAGGCCTCGGCACCGCTCTCGGCGATCGCGTCGAGCAGCGCCTGGAGGTTGGTGCCGGATCCGGAGACCAGCACGACGAGGCGCTTGGCCACGGGCTTGGCGGCCACGGCGGGGCCCTTTCTCGGGGAAGCGTCGGTACGGCGGCCGGCCTCGTGCCGAGCTTGTACTCGCGGTGCTTGTACATTCGTACGAGTGCTTCACGCCCCGGGATACGGGGAAGTCTACGAAGCGGCCGACCGTCAGCAACGATACCGGCACACCGGACGGCCCCCACGGGACGGGGGCGTGGCCGGAAGGTAGCGTCTGGGGGGTACCGCGGCGGGAACGCGTCCGGGGCGCGACGCGTTCACGAGATGGCCGGGTGTTCGTCCGCCGTACTGCTCAGCCGTATCGATCAGCCGTGATCATCAGCCGTACTCACCAGCAGTAGTCGATCTAGGGGAAGACGCTCAGTTGATGCCGGACCGCAGCCTGGGACTCCGTATGCTCCCCCCGCAGTCGGTACAGGACGGGGCGCGTTCCGCCGTGCTGTTGCGGGAGCGGCCGGCCTCGCCGCCGGACGCGCCCTCGGACCGGCCGAAGGGCTCGCAGCAGGACGACAACCCCTTCGCCCCGCCGCCGGAGGGCACACCGGACTCGCCGTGGCGGCCGCGCCGCCCCACCGGCGAGGGTGACGGCGACCACGACGGTGACCAGGGGTCACCGTGGGGCAGCCAGTGGAGCGACCGCCAGCCCGGCCGGCAGTCCGGCGGTTTCGGCGAGCGCCGGCCCGAGGGCGACGGTCCGAACGGGGGCGGCCAGGGCGGCGGCCCCGGTGGGCCCGGCATGCGCTGGGACCCCACGGACCCGGTCCAGCGACGCGCCCGCTACGCCCTGCTGTGCGGTATGTGGGCCTTCTTCTTCGCGCTCTTCGGCTGGCCGTACGTGGCGCTGCTGCTGGGGGCGCCGGCGGTCTACTGGGGGGTCAGCGCACTCCGCGCGAAGTCGGCCGGCGCCGACGAGGCGGCCACCGGCCGGCCCCAGACGACGGCGGCGATCAGCGGGCTGGTCACGGCCTCCCTGGCGCTGGCCCTGGTGGCCACGAACTTCACCGTCCAGTTGGTCTACCGCGACTACTACACCTGCGCCGCGGACGCCCTGACCAACGAGGCCAGACAGTCCTGCGACGACCTCCTCCCCAAGAACCTCCGCCCCTTCCTGACCACCACAAACAGCTGACCCCGGCGCGGGGGGGCCAAGTTCTTCGACTCGGCGGGTTCTGAGGGGGTGCGCGGACGCACGGTCCCGGTGCGGGGGCGAGTTCTACGACCCGGCCGGTTCTGAGGGGGTGCGCGGACGCCTTGCGCGGGGGCGCGTTCTTCGACTCGGCCGGTTCTGAGGGGGTGCGCGGACGTACGGTCCCGGTGCGGGGGCCGCTTGTTCGCTCCCGCACCGGGGATGGCCGGCCTCGGCGTTGGGTGGCCGCCGTGGCCTGCTCGCGCGTCCGGTGTTGCGGTTCCGGTCCGTCCTCGACGCCTCCGTGCCCCGCCGGCCTCCCGGCCGGTGCTCAGTCTGTCGGGGTGGGCGGGGCGGTCGGGGGTGGGAGG